>JAGLPU010000001.1 GCA_023137175.1 Candidatus Parcubacteria bacterium
ATGACATTTCTATTTGGGCTAGACACCCATTCCAGGAGTGCCGTATATCTGTTAAAGTAGGGGTTAGGGTTGAACATAAATTATTTTATGATAAAATACTAATATGATTATTACTTGGTATGGACAATTTTGTTTTCAGATAACAACTAGTCCCAAAAAAGGCGAGCAGGTTTCAATTGTCATTGATCCTTTTGAAAAGGGTTCTGGCTTAAAGCTTTCTAAGATAAAAACTGATATCTTGCTTTCCACGCATGATGATAGTTCTAAAAATGAGGCTATTGTTTTTAATAATGGCCATTTTTTAATTACTAGTCCCGGAGAATATGAAGCAAAAGGAATATTTGTCCATGGAATTTCTGTTGTTGACAGCGAGAAAAAGAAAAAAACCACTATTTATACTATGATAGTGGGTGGAATAAGGATTTGCCATTTAGGAAATTTGTCTTTAGAAGAATTAAGTTCTGAGCAGATGGATCAAATTGGTGAAGTTGATATTTTGATGATTTCTATCGGCGGCGGTGATGCCATTGATTCAAAACAAGCATCAAAGATTATTAAGCAGATTGAGCCGCGCTTGGTGGTTCCGATGAATTATAATATTCCGGGGCTGAAAGTAAAACTGGAAGAATTACAACAGTTTTTAAATGTAATGGGAATAGAATCAGCCCAAACACAGAACAAGCTATCGATCAAAAAGAAAGATTTGCCGACAGAAAAAACAACAGTAATGGTAATAAAGCCATAGCAGATATGGATTTTTTAGAAAGAATGAGAAATTTGCCTTTAGCCAAGCGCAAAGCAATTCTTTGGATAATAATAGCTATTATTGGGATAGTTTTAATGAATTGGTGGTTAGGCAATTTTTTAGAAAAGTTAGAAAGTCCTGAAGAGTTATGGCCTGAAATACCGTCAGTGGACATAGAAGAAGTATTTGAGGATGTTCCTGAATTCAATATTTCTCCAGAATTATTAGAAGAATTAGAATTAGAGAAAGCAGCCACCTCTTCCCTTGAAAAAGAAGAGCTCAATCCAATTGAAGGGGAACAGGAAGAATTAAAAGAAAATAATTAAATTATGCCTAAATCTGAAGAAAAACAAAATCAAGAAATTGGTTATATCAAAAAGCAAGAAATAACCAAAGAGATGGAGGAAAGCTATATTGATTATGCGATGTCAGTAATTGTATCGCGAGCTTTACCAGATGTTCGCGACGGTTTAAAGCCGGTTCACCGTCGGATATTATATGCTGCCGGAGAAATGGGGCTTACTCATACGGCTAAATTCAGGAAATCGGCCACAGTAGTAGGAGACACGATGGGAAAATTCCATCCGCACGGAGATGCGGCTATCTATGATTCTTTAGTTAGAATGGCTCAAGTTTTTTCTTTAAGATACCCTTTGATTAAGAGCCAGGGAAATTTCGGATCAATTGACGGAGACCCGGCTGCGGCTGCGCGTTATACAGAATGCAAACTTTCCAAAGCAGGGGAGGAAATGTTAAAGGATATTAAGAAAGACACAGTTAATTTTGTTGATAATTATGACGGAAGCAGGAAAGAACCAATGGTCTTGCCTGCTCCTGCTCCACAGCTGCTTTTAAACGGCGCTTTGGGAATTGCAGTGGGAATGGCTACCAGTATTCCTCCACACAATCTTGGTGAAGTTTGTGATGCCGCGATTTATCTGATTGATAACCCGCAAGCAGACACAGAGGATATTTTTAAATATATTAAAGGACCGGATTTTCCTACCGGCGGAGCTATTTTTGACCGAAAAGAAATTATTACCGCTTATTCTCAGGGCAAGGGACCGATATTAATGCGTGGGAAAACAGAAGTGGTGGAAAGCGAAAAAGGAAGGTCTCAAATAATAATTACAGAAATTCCTTATTCAGTTAATAAATCAACCTTAGTTCAGCATTTCGCCAAGTTAGTTCAGGAGAAAAAAATCAACGGCATAAAAGATATCAGGGACGAATCTGATAAAGACGGTCTAAGGATTGTGTTTGACTTGCAAAGAGACGCTTTTCCGCAAAAAATCCTAAATCAGCTCTATAAGTTTAGCGATCTGCAAAAGACTTTTCATTTGAATATGCTGGCTTTAGTAGATGGCATTCAACCCAAAGTTTTATCTTTAGTAGAAGTTTTAACCTATTATCTGGCGCATAAAAAGGAAGTGATTATCCGCAGAACAAAGTTTGATTTAAAAAAAGCGGAAGAGAGAGCCCATATTCTGGAAGGATTGCACAAATGTCTGGCTAATATTGACGCGGTAATTAAGATTATAAAAGGATCAAATAATAGGGAAGAGGCGCAGAAGAATTTGATGAAAAAATTCAAGCTGACGCAAATTCAGGCGGACGCTATTCTGGAAACCAAACTTCACGCTTTGGCGAAATTGGAGAGGGATAAAGTTGAGGAAGAATTGAAACAGAAGCAAAAAGAAATTAAAGGATATCTGGCAATTCTTAAGAGTCAGCAGAAAATAAAGAACATTATGAAAGAAGAGCTGGCTCAAGTGAAAGAAAGTTTTGGCGATGCCAGAAGAACAAAAGTTTATACGCAGAAAATAGGCGAAATTGCCGAAGAAGATTTGATCCCACAGGAAGAAACAATCATTACCTTAACTAAAGGAGGATATATTAAAAGAATAAATCCAGCCACTTATAAAATCCAGAAAAGGGGAGGCAAGGGGATCATGGGAATGAAGACAGTGGGAGACGATATTGTTGAATACTTTTTGTCTGCCAACACCCATGATTCTTTGTTCTTTTTTACTGATTCCGGGAAAGTATTCCAAACTCTGGTTTATGAAATTCCGGAAGCGACAAGGGTAGCTAAGGGAAGGGGGCTGCTTAATTTCTTAGAGATTTCTTCTAATGAAAAAGTGCTGTCTGTTTTCCCGTTAAGTAAGGAAGATAAGCAAAAGACAAAATATTTGGTTATCAGCACAAAAAAAGGTATAATCAAGAAGACAGCCTTGAAAGAATTTGAGAATGTGAGGAAGTCTGGGTTGATTGCCATTAATCTTAAAAAAGGAGATTTGCTTCAGGGTGTCTGTAAAGTGAATGAAAAAGACGAAATAATTTTAGTCACTAAAAAAGGGCAGTCCATTAAATTTAAAGAAAAAGATACTAGAAAGATGGGCAGGGCAGCAGCCGGAGTAAGAGGAATCAGATTGAAAAAAGACGATGAGGTAATAGCGATGGATGTTATTCAGGCAGAGACCAAAAACCAAAATTACTTATTGGTCGTAGCGGAAAATGGATATGGAAAAAGAACAGATGTTAAGCAGTATAAGCTGCAGGGAAGAGGCGGTTCGGGAATTAGAACGGCAGTGGTCAATGCTAAAACCGGAAATGTGGTAATTGCCAAAGTTTTAGTTGACGAGGAAGATTTAATTGTTATTTCCCGCAACGGACAGGTAATCAGATCAAGCATTGACTCAATCCCTAAGCTCGGCAGGTCAACCCAAGGAGTAAGAATAATGAGGCTGGGAGATGGAGATAATGTAGCCTCGGGAACTTGCGTTTAATGATATGAATGATTTTATTGATCCAGACAAAATATTAAATGAGCTTGAGCTGCGGGAGGAAATGCAGGCAGCTGATTTTGGTTGTGGTTCGGGCGGCTGGGTTATTCCTTTAGCTAAAAGATTGGAGCAAGGCAAGGTTTACGCCCTGGATATACTCGAAGAGCCTATATCAGCTCTAAGGAGCAGAATTGAGACGGCTAAATTAGTAAATATTGAAATAATTCAATCTAACATAGAGGCTCAAAACGGTTCAAGACTGATTAATGATTCTTTAGATTTGGTTTTAATGACCAATCTTTTATTCCAATTAGATAGCGAGAAAGCGGTTTTAGAGGAAGCAAAAAGGGTTTTAAGACCCGGAGGAGAGATTTTAATCGTGGAGTGGTTATCTAATTCTTCTTTGGGGCCAAAAGGAAAAAGAGTTTCGGCTGATAGAGTTAAGCAGCTTGCATCGGGAATGGGTTTAAGGCTCAAGAAAGAATTTGGGGCTGGAGCTTGCCACTACGGTTTAGTTTTTGTAAAATAATAAAAGTATGATATTTGGTAAAAAATTTGTAATTGGCTTAATTATTTTTTTAATATTTGCTGCAGGAAATATTTCTGCCCAAGTTTGTGGGGCAGGCGGTTGCGAAGCCGGTGAAAATTGTAATAACTGTTTTGGAGATTGTCCTTGTCCTGGTGGTCCTGGCGATTGCCAATGGTCATTACTTCTTGACTGGCATTGTACTGTTGCTCCTCCACCACCTCCTCCTGGAACAGCAGGATTGTGCGAATCGTGTACTGATACGGCAGATTGTAGCACTGGATTGACTTGCGAAGACGGAAAATGTCGAGGATGCCCATGTGATCCCGGAGAAATTTGTTTTTGCAATCCTGTTCATGCTTGCGCTTTTGATGAATTGATAGACAAGGTTGTTGATTTTATTTTTTATATTGCTTTGGCCGTCGGTCCATTTATGTTTCTAATCGCTGGTTTCTATTTTGTCACCGCAGCTGGCGATGCCAAGAGAATCGCCACTGCCAAGACTATAATTATATGGACTTTAGTGGGAATGTTTATTGTTTTAATGTCTAAAGGAATAATAGGGGTAATAAGGGCATTGTTTTAATAAATCAAAATATATGAAAAAGATAATTCTATTTAGTTTATTTATTTTAGTTGCTGTTTTTGGACTAGCAGGCAGCGCTTCTGCTCAAATTTGTGATGGTATTCCAGGGTGTGGAGCAGCAGAGAACTGTAATTGTCCTTCCTGTGATTGTGTTGTCAAATATGGTCCTGGCTGGGGTTGCGATCCTATTGCGTACCCAGCTGGAGATGGTTGTTATTTGATTCCGGTTCCGGTTTGTGGAAACGGTCTTTGTGAAGCCGGCGAAACTTGTGTTACTTGCGCTGATTGTATGATTGATCCTGTCCCTTGTCAGTATTGTAATCCAGCATCCCCTAATGCTGATTTAGCAACAGGCTGCGCTAACATTGATGCTATTGCTGACCCTTTTTGTGATCTAGATCCTGGTTTTCCACCTCAATGGGCTGAAACTTGTTTTCATTCTGATTGTTGTGATATTGCCGGTGGCGATACTTGTGCAATAAATCCATTACTCCCTTTTCCTTATTTAGAGTGTACTCCTGCCGCGCCGCCTGCTTGCGTCTGTGATGATATTTGCGATTTTTTTCCTGGCCCGGAAAATTGCCAGAATTGTTCTTGCGATTGCGGGTGCGAAGACCATGGCGATGAAAGTGTTTGTGATCCTGACGCAGGAGGTGATAATTTAACAGGCTGTGTTAATCCTTGTAACCATAACGATATCTGCGAGCCTGGCGAAAATTGTGTTTTTTGCGGCGACTGTATGATTGATCCTAGCCCCTGTGAATATTGTGACATCGCTCTTCCAGGTCGAGGATGCGCTCCTGCTCCTATTCCTCCATATGCAGAACCATTTGCAACTTGTTTTCATCCAGACAGTCCTTATTTTGGAAACCCTGCTTATGATTGTGAGAGAGTTCTTAATATATATCCTTGGGTGGATTGGGTTAAAACTCCGGTTTGTCCGAGTGGTAATTGCGAGCCCGGCGAAAATTGCGCTCCTCAAACTCTTGCTAATCCTTTAGGTTGTCCTGTTGACTGTGTGTGTCGGGGAGGATGGGGATGCAACCCGGGAGCAGTTGGCGCTGATGCAATAGGCTGCGTTTCTCCTGTTCCGCCTCCACCGGAAGAGATTGATAATCCTATTACCGCCGATACCATGGAAGCTTTAATAGAGAATATCATTAATTTTATTTTCTATTTTGCGTTAATTTTTGCCCCATTTCTATTCATAATCGCGGGTTTCTACTTTACCACAGCGGGGGGCGATGTTGGCAGAATCGCCACTGCTAAGACTATAGCCGGATGGACCGCAGCAGGGTTGATCACTATTTTGATAGCTAAAGGATTAATTGAAATGATAAAATCAGTGTTAGGTGTTGCTTAATGTTTTTAATTAGTTTAAAATTAATAAAAGATTAAAGGTCGAACAATATTAAAAAAGATAAAACAAAACGAGAAACATGAAAAAACTTATTTTAGTTTTAATCGCTTTAGTAATGTTAATGATGCCGTTAATGGCTTCAGCTGATGAGACTGCTTACACAGATGTAGATGGTTGCACATTAAGGCATGATTTTGGTGAAGATTTTACAGGTTTTAGGTGTCTTGATAGCGGTGACCTGTGTCCGTTTAGTGACACGAACATCACGCTGGTTGATGGTACTGTTGCTAGTACTACTTGTGGAGCTTGTTGTTTACTGGATACCATTTACACAATCACTGATTGGATATTCATTTTAGTTGGAGCGTTGGTAATTATTATGATCTTACTTGGAGGCTATAATCTGATTACCGCCGCAGGAGAACCGGACAAAATAACTAAAGGAAAGAATTATGTGCTTTGGGCGGCGATAGGTTTCGTTGTGGCATTGGCCTCTAAATCCATTCCTGCACTTGCTAGAGCGATAATAGGAGCATAGACGCACTGAATTTGTTGACACAAAAAACCCCGCCAGTTTATAAATTGGCGGGGTTTGATTTTTCTACAGCCTATTGCTAAGCTTAGCTTAGCAATACTAGTTTAGCGATATAATACTTGCCGCGGTGGTGAAATTGGCAAACACGCTGGGTTTAGGACCCAGTGGGAGCAATCCCTTGAGAGTTCGAGTCTCTCCCGCGGCACATTATTCTTTCTCTTTGATAGTTATTTTCTTTTTCTTTTCATTCTGGGTTTTTGGTATAGTGATAGTTAAAATACCATCATTCATTGCTGCTTCAGCTTCTATATTATTGACTTCTTCAGGCAAGATTGCCTGTCTAGAGAACGGTCCCCAATAGCATTCTTGGTAAAGGTAGTTTTTTTCGGTCTTAGAATCTTGCATTTTTGGTCTTTTTCTGTCTCCTTTTATAGTCAGCATATTGTTTTCAATAAAGATATCTAGTTCTTCTGTTTTTATTCCGGCAATAGTTGATTGGACTATAATCTCAGAATCAGTTTCAAAAACATCAATCGCCAGTTCTCCTTCCGGCTTGAACCACTCTTTATCTTTTTTTGAAATTTTTGTTTTTTTGAAAAAGGATATCATATTTTGCATATGCTGCCCATCTTTTTAAGTTTTCTAAAGCGAGAGAAAACAAAAGAGCCGAGGCAGATTAAAATGATAGCAGGAATGGTAATTTTAAACACTCCGTTAATATTCATTATAGAGAAATTAAAGAGTCCGTGCAAGAAAGTGGCTAAGAGCACTCCGGTAAGAAATAATCTGACTTGGATGATTTTTTTACGTTCATAAAAGGACAAAGCAAGAAAATAGCCTATTGTTCCTGAACATAAAGCATGCAGGAATATTGCCCCTATAAAACGAAAGATGTTTATTTCCAAGGCATCTGAAAAACTATTGGCAAAAGGGAACAAAGCCAGGATATTTTCCAAGCCTGCAAAACCTAATCCGGCAATAATCATATAAAGCATGACATCTGTGGGCTCATCAAACTCCTGGTCTTTTAGAGCTTTTCCCTTAACTACTAAATATTTAAAAAGTTCTTCAATAAGAGCTACGCCGATAAAAGTTCTTAAAACAATCAACAAAGTTGGAGAAAAAGATGTGCCTAAGGCTTCCAAATATTTTTCAATTCCTAATTCCACCAGAACTGTGGGAATAGTGGCTAATGCTCCCCAGAAAAAGACTTTTAAAATTATTCCGTTTGATTCGGGATGAGCGTCTTTACACAAAAATATCGACAGCCAAATTAGGCTGGGAAGAAGGCCGAAAATAATTAGTAAAATTGTGGGGATAGTAAGATTGTCCATATCAAATTCTAAGATTGGCGTTTGCTTTGAGATTGCGCCAATTTTTAGTTTTTTTCTTAGGCCAGTGATGGCAAGCGGTGATTCCGATCATTGCCGCGTTGTCGGTGGAAAACTTGGTTTTTGGAACCAGAAACTCAAGCTTTAATTCTTTTGTTTTCTCCTGGAATTGTTTTTTTAATTCTTTATTCGCGGTTACGCCTCCTCCCAGAATAATAGTCTTAGCTTTGTGTTCTTGAGCAGCCCTCATAGTCTTGCGGATCAAGACATCAATTATCGACTGTTGGATCTCAGCGCACATTTCTCTGATGTATTTTTTTGAAATTTTTGTTTGCTTTTTAAAATTATACAATACAGCGGTTTTAAGTCCAGAAAAACTAAAATCATAATTTTTACTGTAGATCATTGGCCTTGGCAGTTTAATATTTTTTTGCCTTTTTGCTTCGGAAGCCATTTTTGCGATTTCTGGTCCTCCTGGATAACTTAATCCCAGGATTCTGGCTGTTTTGTCAAAACATTCTCCGGCTGCGTCGTCCCTTGTCTCTCCCAGTATCTTGTACTTTCCTAAGGCTTTCATTAAGATTAACTGTGTGTGACCGCCGGAAACAACTAAGGCAGCAGCAGGAAACTTTATTTCAGTGTTGATAAGGTTGGCAAAAATATGAGCTTCAATATGATTTATTGGGATTACTGGAAGATTCCAATAATGACTTAGCGCTTTACTAAAATTTATTCCCGCCCATAAACAAGGTTCAAGACCAGGCCCGACTGTCACGGCTATGGCATCAATTTTCGGCTTCTGATATTTTTTTAGAAAGGTTATCAGTTTTTTAGATAAGCCTTGCTCTCTGGCCAGAATATCTTTTAATTCTTCTTCATCTAGTTTTTGATTTTCTTGTTTTAATAATTTTGCTATTTTCAAAGACTGCCTTAAAACCGGCACTAAATTTTTTTGATGTTCTCTTTTTGCCAAAGCAGGGAATACTCCTCCATATTTTTTATGAATTTCTATTTGCGACGAAACAACGTTAGAAAGAATATCAAAATCTTTAATAACACTTATACAGGTGTCGTCGCAGGATGTTTCAATAGCTAAAATAATCATCTTGTCTTCTATCATACCGAAAAGGTTGCTTTTTTTCAATTTTTAAGATAGAATTATTCAAATAGTTTTGTAACTATCTCATATGGCGCTATCGTCTAATGGTTAGGACACTGGGTTTTCATTCCAGCAATCGGGGTTCGATTCCCCGTAGCGCTGCTTATAATGGATAAAAAATCTTTAGAAATCAGCCGGGCATCAGAGGTTCCTTCTTCTTCTGGAAAAAGGATTTACCGTTTTTTTGAAATTTTGCCGGGAGCATTAAGCTGGGGCACCTTGATTGGCGCTTTCTTTTTTTCTTGGTATAAGCCAGTTTGGGTTTCTATTTTTATTATTTTATTTTGTCTTTTCTGGCTCTGCAAGGTTATAGGTCTTTCTTTTTATCAGTTCGTTAGTTTCAAAAAGCTTAAAAAGGCCACTAAAACTGATTGGCTTAAAAAATTGGATCAGTTAGAGTCTTTCAATTCTCAATTTTCTTTTAATAGCTGGAAAGATGTCTATCATCTGATAGTCCTTCCTGTCTATAAAGAGGACGCGCAGATAGTAAGAGTTACTTGCCAGGCTTTGGCAGAAGCAAATTATCCTCAAGATAAAATGATTGTAATTTTAAGCTGCGAGGAAAAAGCAGGTAAAGAAGCGCAGGAAACAGCGCGTATTATTCAGCAAGAATATCAGAAAAAGTTTGGTCAGATTTTAGTTACTTTTCATCCCAAAAATATGGCTGGAGAAATAGCGGGAAAAGGTTCTAATGTGGCATGGGCATTAAATTTTGCAAAAAAGGAAATTACAGACATTCCTGATGAAAATATTATTGTTTCCACTTTTGACACAGATACTAAAATCTATCCCCAGTATTTTGTATGTCTAACCTGGCATTACTTGACTGCCAAGAGTCCGTTTAAGAGCAGCTTTCAGCCTATTCCTGTTTACAATAATAATATTTGGGAAGCTGTTCCTTTTGCCCGGGTAATTGCCACTTCCAACACCTTTTGGCAGATGATGCAGCAGGAAAGGCCGGAACAGCTGGTCACTTATTCTTCTCACGCCATACCATTTAAAGTTCTAAAGGAAGTAAGCTATCCAACGAATGTGGTCCCCGATGATTCGCGGATGTTTTGGAAAGCATATTTCCATTACGATGGGGATTACAGGACTATTCCTTTATATTATCCCGTGTCTATGGATATGGTAATGGCTGAAAATCTGTTTAAGACAGTAATTAACCAATACAAACAACAGCGTCGTTGGGCTTGGGGTTGTATGGAGATTCCTTATATCATCTATGGATTTTTAAGGAGCAAAAATATTCCTTTTGCCAAGAAGTTTTTTCACATTTTCAATGTTTTAGATGGGTTTTGGTCCTGGGCCGTGGCCGCTTTGTTGATTTTTGGTTTAGGTTGGCTGCCTTTAACTTTAGGAGGGGAGGTTTTTAATACTACTCTTCTTTCATATAATCTACCTAAAATGACAGGCATTATCATGGGGATAGCTATGTTTGGCATGCTATTCTCAGCTGTGTTGAGCGTGTTTCTTCTGCCCAAGCGTCCAGTTCGCTACGGCAAGAGCAAAAGCTTTTATGTTGCTTTGCAGTGGCTGCTGCTTCCTTTCACCTTGATACTTTTTGGAGCTTTCCCGGCTCTAGATGCCCAGACTCGCCTAATGTTTGGCAAGTATATGGGATTTTGGTCAACCGATAAGATTAGAAAATAGTTATTATTCAAGATGGATTCCTTCTTGGAACTTTTTTAATCTCTGTTTCAAAGAAGGACAATATTCTAATCCAGGGTCTTGAATGAGAATTTGTTTAGCCGCTTCTCTGGTTTTTTCCACTAAAGAAATATCTTTTAAACCAGCCATGGCTAAATCAGGAATTCCCCATTGTCTGACTCCGTAAATTTCTCCGGGTCCGCGGAGTTTTAAATCTTTTTCCGCTAAGCTGAATCCGTCTTCGCAATCTATCAAAGCTTTCAGCCTTTGGTAGGTTTTTTGAGAATGGGAATCAGTGAGAAGAAAGCAGTATGACTGGTATTTGGATCTGCCTACTCTTCCTCGGAATTGATGAAGCTGAGCCAAGCCAAACCTGTCTGCTCCCTCAATAAGCATTACCGTGGCATTGGGAATATCAATGCCCACTTCTACCACTGAAGTTGATACTAAAATATCAGTCTTTCTGTTTTTAAAAGCTCTCATCGTTCTTTCTTTTTCTTTTCCAGCCATTTTTCCATGCAGCATGGCAATTTTAAAATCCGGAAAGATTTTCTTAGACAATATCTCGTATTCTTCTTTTACCGCTTTTAAAGGAGGCATTTTAGTTTCTTCGTCTTCTTCCGGCGTTTCTATTCTGGGGTAAATGATAAATATCTGCCTGTCCTTTTTAACTTGTTTGCTGATAAAATCGTATGACTTTTGTCTATCTTTTGGAGCAATGTATTCAGTAATGATCTTCTTTCTTCCTTTGGGCAACTCTCCAATTATTGATAAATCCAAATCTCCGTAGATAGTTAAAGCTAAGGTGCGTGGGATCGGAGTGGCGGTCATGGAAAGCAAATGGGGAACTTCGGCTGTTTTTTTGGTTAACTTTGCTCTTTGTCCAATGCCAAAGCGGTGCTGCTCGTCTAAAACCACTAGGGCAAGGTTGCCGAATTTTACTTTGTCTTGAATTAAAGTATGAGTGCCGATTAAAATATCTATTTCTTTGTTTAATGTTTTTTCCAATAGTTTTTCTCGGGA
This sequence comes from Candidatus Parcubacteria bacterium, assembly GCA_023137175.1. Classification (GTDB taxonomy): domain Bacteria; phylum Patescibacteriota; class Minisyncoccia; order Minisyncoccales; family JAGLPU01; genus JAGLPU01. The sequence goes on from JAGLPU010000001.1 coordinate 11,702, forward strand.
TATTTCTATAAAATCATTAGGCAGTTTTTTAGAAACATACTTGTCTTCTTTGCCGGTTAATAATCCGATATTGATTTTAAAGTCCTGTAATAACTTAGCGATTCCTTGGAAGTGCTGTTTGGCCAGTATTTCAGTGGGAGCCATAAAAGCCACTTGGTGGCCGGCTTTTATAGCATTCAAGGCTGCCATTATTGCCACTACTGTTTTGCCCGAACCCACATCTCCTTCCAGTAATCTGTTCATGGGACAAGGTCTCTCCATATCTCGGAGAATGCGATAGGCCGATTTTTTTTGAGCGTCAGTCAGTTTAAAAGAAAGAGTTTTAACGAATCTTTTTATCAATTTAATATCAAGAGGAACAGCAACGGCTTTTTTTTGATTCAGTTTCATTCTTTCTTTCAGCACTGCCAGTTCAATCACAAAAAGTTCTTCAAAGGAAAAGCGCTCTTGAGCTTTTTTGGCCAAAGCCAAAGAATCCGGAAAATGAATTTGCCAGATAGCTTGGCTTATTGGGATCAGCTTGTTTTCTTTTATAATCTCCGGAGTTAAGATTTCCGGCATTTTGTATTTAAAATGAGCTAATATGGGTCTTAAAATGTATCTTAGCCAGCGGGAGGATAATCCTTCTGTTTCCGGATAGACCGGAATTAGCCGTCCAGTATGGGTCAGTTTTTCTTTAGTGTAATTTCCAGGAGGCATCTTTTCATAAGACGGCCCGGTTAAATAAACTCCTTTGTCTTTAACCATAACTTTTCCAGCCAAACAGACATTACTTCCGGCTGATAGAGTTTTGGTTAAATATGGCTGATTAAACCAGATGACCTTGATGGCTCCGCTGGCATCTTCCACTACAGCTTCAATTAAAGACATGTTCTTTTTCCAGGTGCGGCTGGATTCTATTTCCAGAATCTTTCCCATAATACAGCAGGTTTCGTTTATTTTTACTTTTGCAATGGGGATCATCTTGGAAAAATCCTCATAGCGGTGAGGGAAATGATAAAGCAGATCATGGACTGTTTTAACGCCCATCTTGTGTAGCTTTTTTATATATGCCGGACCGATGCCGGGGATTTCTTTGATAGGAGTGAAAAGTGTCATAAGTTAAGCTTGTTATTGTCTTGCTTTTATACTATCTTAAAATTAGCAATAGATAAATAAGAATCGATTGATTAATTTTAAAAATATATTTAAGAACTTTTTAATAGTCAAAGATTATTTACAAAAATATGGAAATATCGGAATTAAGAGGCCATCAAGTTATTTGTAGTGCATTTATCGAAAAAGATAATAAGTTTCTTATTGTAATGTGTCCACGTTTTAAAGTTTGGAGAGTTCCTGGTGGAAGAACTGAACATGGAGAAAAGCTAGAAGAAACTTTAATTCGAGAAATGCAAGAAGAAACAGGAATTACATTTGAAAATCCTAAATTTGTTGGCTTTGGTCAAGATCAGCAATTTCATGTTGCCGGCCAAAGAGAAACTTCAAGATTAATCATGTTTTTCCATGTTAAAACTAATGAAGAGCCAAAACTTGATCCCAATGAAGCCGAAGATTTCAAATGGGTAAAATTTGATGACCTTAAAAAGATTGAAAATAAAGAAGGCGCTCTCACAGATTTTTTTAAAAGAAATTCAGATTTCTCGCTGTAATTATCGCATAAATTTTAGGAAAATTTAAAGTTACTTAATAAAATATATTTGGTCGCGGAAACTATTGGTAAAATTATAATAATTTAATACAAAAAACTTATATGAATGATATTAAAGAAAAAGACAATTCAATAACTATTCCTAAAACACTCAAGACTACTATGATTGGCGTTTTTGCCGCTCTGACAATTGTGCTGGCTCTGGCTCCATTGCCAAGTATTGGCTATGTGAATCTCACTGCCGTCATGGAAACAATTGGCGCATTAGTTGGCTCAACAGGATTTTTAGGAGCCTTGGGCGTTACAGTAGGCGGTCTTATATACAATCTATATAAGCCAAGCAGCTTATTCTTACAGGCTGGCTTTCTGCCTATGGCAATGGGGGCGATTTTTATGGCTTTGCTAATGTACCGAAAACATTCTTTGGCTCTATTTTTGGCGACTGCTTTATTAGCATTGTTCTTTATTGCTCCGGGCAATACTCATGTTCCTTTTTGGGCGCTTTGGGACAAGTATCTGGCTATTTTATTGATAATCCCCGCCATAATTCTTGTTAAGAAAACTTTTAGGCCGAAAATCAATCTAAAATATCTTTTTCCGACAGTGCTTCTTGTTTCTTTTGTCGGGCTGGAAGTTGATGCCATGATGGGCAACCTTTTATTCGGATTATACAGCTACAGCCTTTTGGGAATGACGGCTGAAGCTGTCGGAGACCTCTATATTCCTTTTGCTTTAGCCGCTGCATGGGAAAGATTGATTGTGGCTCTTATCTCAGCCCTTATTACCGTTCCTCTTATTATTGCCGTGGATAAAAATCCGAAAATCCGCTGGCTAATTCATAGAAGATGATAAGGATTGAAAATCTTTCTTTTTCTTTTCCTGAATCAGAAAAGTTTGCTCTGAAGAATATAAGCTTAGATATTGCTAAGGGTGAATTTGTTGCACTTCTTGGCCCGAACGGTTCAGGCAAAACCACTTTAGCCTTATGCCTTTGCGTAATTATTCCTCATTTTTTTCATGGGAATTTTCAGGGGAAAATTTTCATTAATAACAAAGACACGGCAGATTGCCAAATCCATGAACTCGCGAAAGAAACAGGAGTTCTTTTACAGGATTACGAATCCCAGCTTTTTTTGCCGACAATTGAAGAAGAAATCAGATTTCAATTAGAAAACTTTGGTTTTCCAGCAGACGAAAAAATAGCCGAACTGGAACAAGACGCTCATTTTTCTCATCTTCTGAAGAAAAAAGTTTTTAGTTTGTCTGAGGGGGAAAAGCAAAAAGCGCTTATGGTCGCAATACTGTCTGTAGATTCGGATATTCTGATACTTGACGAGCCGACATCACAGCTTGATAAGAAGGAAAGAGAGCAGCTTTTAGAAACTCTTAAAGAGTTGAACAAGCAAGGGAAAACCATTATTCTAATTACCCATGATACCTGTTTCGCCAAGCATTGTTCTCGGTTTATAACTCTTAACTCCGGTAAGATTGTCAGAGACGAAGAATCCCTGGAAACTATTGATTCACTGGGCGTAGAACCCATAGATTATAAATGGGGAACTAAAAATAATAGAGAAAGAAGAATACAAAACACCAAAATATCCATTAAGGATTTAAGTTATGAGGATGTGCTTAATAAAGTAAATTTGGATATAAAGAACAATGAGTTTGTGTTGATTTGCGGCGCTAATGGCAGCGGGAAAACAACTTTGGTTAAGCATATTATAAAATTACTAAAAATACAGAAAGGAGAAATAGAAATAGACGGCAAAGCTTTGAAAAAATATTCTCAAAGAGATATTGCCAGCCGAATCGGTTTTGTATTTCAGAATCCCAATCATCAGATTTTTAGAAATTCCATAGAGGAAGAACTGGAATTTACTCTTAAACTATTAGGCAAAGAAAATAAAGAAAAAGAGATTAATGAAATGCTTTCATTTTTTGACTTGGAAAAATACAGGAACAAAAGTCCGCAAGCTCTTTCAACCGGAGAAAAGTACAGGGTGGCTATGGCGTCTTCTCTTGTTTCTAATCCGGATATTATAATTTTAGATGAGCCGCTGACCCATCTTGATTTCAAAGCGAAACAGCATTTTATAAAGTATCTTGCAGAGCTGAAAGAAAAAGGAAAAACAATTATCGTGATATCCCATCACCCGGATTATTATCAGTCGCTTGTTGATAGAATATTTATTATAAAAAACAAAGAGGTTATAGAACAATGAAAAACATATTTGAGTATGAAGACAAAGATGGAATTTTTCATAAAGCAGATCCTCTGGTTAAGATTATTTTTCTGCTAATTTTTTGGACAGTCTGTTTTTATGCGAATCTTTGGCAACTGGCAATAATTGTTATTTTCATATCTGTTATGGCAATATGTTTTGGGTTGCGGAAAAGATTCTTTCAGCAGGCGCGTTTTTTCCTTATTTTTGTTTTTCCTTTTATTCTTGTATTTCATTTGTTTTTTTATCAATCTTTTTCCGCCCAGAATCCGTCTCTTTTCTTTTTTAATCCCAGTCTTTCAATAGAAGGTTTTAAAATGGGACTACAGATAAGCTTTAGGCTGTTTTGTCTTCTTTCTTCTTCTATCCTTTTTATTGCCACCACCAGTCCCTTAAGACAGGCTAAGAGATTGTCGGGAATAAAGATATTGGGACATAAGATACCAAAAAGCATTGTTTTTTTATCCATTTTTATAAATCGTTCTATCGCCTTAATATTCAATGACCTTGAACAGATTCTTGATGCCCAGAAAGCAAGGGGATTTTCCCTGCGGGAAGCGAAAATCAAGGACAAGGTTGCCGGCTATACAGGTTTATTGATTCCCTTATTAACAATATCTCTTGAGCGTGCGCAAAAACAAGCGATAGCGCTTGAACTAAAGGGTTTTAAATCTAAATGATATACAGATAATAAAACGGTTGAGAAGATAAAGAATTCTGAGATTACATTTATTACTGTTAAAATAGATGGTATAATAAAATAATTTGGTACGAAAGAATAATGTTTAAAATTTATGTCTGATTTAATTACAATCAAAACATATGGGAACAGAATAGAAGCCGAAATTGACAAAGGCTTATTGGAAAACAATAATATAAAAGCTGTTATCTCATCAGATGATTGTGGTGGACTTTATCCTCAACTATCTTCCAAAGGGGTTAAACTGATTATCCAAGAAAAGGATACAGAGAAAGCAAACGATATTTTAGGGATTATAAACAATTAAATTCATGGATACACACAAAAGAACAGTACTCAAAACAATTACTTGGAGAATAGTTGCGACTTTAACTACTGTATTGGTGATATATCTTTGGACTAACAGCTGGTCTCTTGCTCTTGGTTCTGGTTTGGTTACTAATGCCCTGAAAACAATATTTTATTATATTCATGAAAGAATATGGAATTTAGTTAATTTTGGTCGGCTGTCTATAAAAAAGTAAAGAGAGTTTTTTAAATATTATTTAAACACATTTTATTATGAATAAAAAATTAGCTCAAGGCGCTTGGTTAATAATTGTCACTCTATTTATCAGCATGCTGGTCTATCATGTTTTAACTGAAAATTATGGTGACCTGATTATTGCCCTTATGACAGTAATAATTATACTGGTTATATTCGCGGCTTATTATTTGCTAAAGCAGGGCAAAAATGGTTGTTGTCGATGAAGACCTTAACTAAAATAGCCGGAATAGAGTTTAGTTCCTGTATTCTTAACGCTTCCGGACCGAACGATACAACGTTTGAAGAATTGGCAGCGATAGCTGAATCTATGTCTTCTGCCATTATGATGAAATCTTGCACGATTGAGCCCAGACAAGGAAATGACAAGCCAAGATATGTCAGGCTTCCTTTAGGTTCTATCCAAAGTATGGGACTACCGAATCTGGGTTATAAGGAATATGTAAGATTTGCCTCTGAATTGAAAAAGTATAATAAACCGATTATTGCCAGCGTGGCTGGTTTATGTACTGCTGATTATATCCAAATGGTAAAAGAGTTTCAGAAGAGCGAGGTTGATTTGATTGAAGTGAATTTATCTTGCCCTAACTTAGAGGGCAAACCGCAGGCTGCTTATGATTTTCAACAAACAGAAAATATTCTCAGTAAGGTTTTTGAGTTGGGCGAAAAGCCTATAGGGCTTAAGCTTCCTCCTTATTATGACTTGGCTCAGTATCAACAAATGGCTGAGTTGATTATTAGATATAATGTTTCCTTTATTACTTGCATTAATTCTATTGGCAACACTTTAATTATTGATCCTGAAACAGAAACACCGGTTATAAAGGCGAAAAGCGGTTTTGGAGGTCTTTGTGGAGATTATATAAAGCCGATTGCCTTAGCCAATGTAAGATATTTTTACGAACTCTTAAAAGATAAAGTTTCTATTTTTGGAGTTGGCGGCGTTAAATCAGGCACAGATGTTTTTGAATTTCTTTTAGCCGGGGCAGACGCTGTTCAAATAGGAACAGCTTTTGAAAAAGAGGGGGTTGGTTCTTTTCAAAGAATCAATGAAGAATTACTAGAAATTATGCGAAGAAAAGGATATAGTTCAGTTCAAGAAGTAAAGGGAAAATTGAAATATCTTTAAACATAGTCTATGGAAATATTTGAACAAAAAAAATTAGAGAGCAATATCTGGAAATTTTATATCTTCCAGATATTAAGCAATTTATTTTTCTTTCTTCCGATTCTTGTGCTTTTTTATCAGGACAATGGTTTAAGCATGACTGAAATCATGCTTTTGCAGGCTACTTATGCCGCGTTTATAGTTTTACTAGAAATTCCGACAGGGTATTTCGCCGATATTTTTGGAAGAAAAAAATCATTAGTTTATTCTGGATTTTTTTTATTCTTCGGTGTCTTGTCATATTGTGTTGGGTCTAGCTTTTATCATTTTTTAATTGCGGATATTTTATGGGCGCTCGGTGTTTCTTTGATTTCCGGAAGTGATTCAGCGTTTGTTTATGACACCTTAAAGGAATTAAAGCGAGAGAATTCTTATAAAAAGATTTGGGGACATTCAGTGTTTCTGCTTTTAATCTCGGTTGCTTTTGCCAGCGTGGTTGGCGGCCTTATCGGGGCAATTAATTTTCGTTGGGCATTTTTGGGGATGCTTCCGTTTTTAGCCTTGCTTATTCCTTTGGCGACTTCCATGCATGAGCCAAAAAGACATAAGCTGATATTTGAAAAAGGATATATGTGGGAATTATTAAGAATAATAAAATATTCCTTGACGGAAAATAATAAATTAAGATGGCTGATGATTTATTCCGGAATAGTCTATTCGTTTGGCATGGCTTCCTTCTGGCTCTACCAGCCCTATTTTTCCTTAAGCGGCCTAGATATAATGCATATTGGCTTTATTTTTGCCTCGTTCCAGATAGTTGCCGCAATTACAGCTAAATATTCTCACAAGATAGAAGAAAGGCTGGGAGAAAAATACTCTTTAATAATGTTAATCGCGTTAATTGGAATAAGTTATTTTCTAATGAGTAGTTTTGTTTATCTTTTTAGCTTTGTTTTTGCTTTCCTGCAGCAATTTGTCAGAGGATTTTCCAATGTTGTTATAAATGATTATATAAACAAGCTGACAACTTCAGATATTAGGGCGACTATTTTATCCGCAAAAAATATGATAGGGCAGCTTATCTATGCCATAATGATTCCTTTTGTCGGCTGGTTTACGGATGTTTATAGTCTGCTTCAAGCGTTTACAGTGTTAGGAGCTACTGTACTAATAATAGGAACAGTGCCTTTATTCGCGCTTTATAGAAATAAAGTCGTTTAAATGAATTATTATGACAAAAATTACAATCTTGCATAATGAGTTGGACGAGTTTATAGAAAAAACATCAGGTTTTGGTGTTCTAATAGAAACAGAAAATAAAAAGCTTTTATTTGATGTTTCTTATTCTGACGATATTATTAAAAATACCGAAAAGGGAAATATTGATTTAAGTAATATTGATTATCTTGTTTTAAGCCATGGGCACATAGATCATACTGAAGGATTAAAATTTATTGATTTTTCAAATGTTAAAAATTTACTGGCTCATCCAGATTGTTTTCAGAAAAAGTATTTTTCAGGAGTGGGGCATATTGGCGTTCCTTTGCCACTGGATTACTTACGGAAAAAAACAAAAGTCATTTTAGCAAAAGAGTCTTATTGGATAGAAAAAGATAAAATTGTGTTTTTGGGAGAAATTCCCAGTAAGACAGATTTTGAAGTTCGAGAGCCAATTGGATATTTGGAAAATAAGGAAAGCGATTCTGTTTTGGACGATTCAGCCATTGCTATAAAAACAGATAAGGGATTGATTATTATTTCGGGCTGTTCCCATGCCGGCATTTGTAATATAATTGAGCATGCTAGGGAAGTTTGCAACGAGAAGAGAGTTTATGTTGTTATGGGCGGGTTCCATTTATTTAATAATGGAGTCACGGACAAAACAATAGAATTTATTAAAAACCAGGGTATAGAGAAAATTTATCCGGCTCATTGCTTAAGCCAGTATGCTTTCGCTGAATTCAAGAAAATAGGAGGAAAAAGAGTAAAAACTCTTCAAGAATTAGTTTTCTAAGATTTAATATCATTCACTTGATATAATCAAATTATGGTCAAAGAAAGATTCAAAATAATTCCATCAGTCTATTTAGTTTTGATGAGAGGTAGCCAAATTTTTCTTTCTCGGAGATATAATACGGGATTTTGCGATGGCGAATATAGTTTTCCCGCAGGGCATCTTGATCCAAATGAAAGCTTAACACAGGCGATGGCCAGGGAAGCAAAAGAAGAAATTGGGATAGGGCTAAATCTAGAGGATTTAAAATTAGTTCATACGATGCACAGGAAGGAAACAAATGACAATAGAGTTGATTTCTTCTTTACAGCAAAAAGATACATAGGAAAACCTGAAATTATGGAGCGGGACAAATGTGATGATTTAAAGTGGTTTGATATTAATAATCTTCCGGACAATATCATTCCTTATATCAAACAAGCTATTAATTGTTTTAAAAATAAAAATAGCTATAGTGAATACGGGTGGTAAATAGTAATATGTTAATTAAAAAGGCAAATTTAAAAAAGAAAGAAAACTCTAAGTCATGTGCAGTCTGGGAATATGAATATCCTAGTGAGGATTTTAGTTTTGCTACTGCGTTAATAGACGGACGATATCCTGAAGAAAAAAAAGTTGTTAATCTAGAATGCGAAGAAATTTATTATGTCATCTCCGGTTTAGGAACTGTCCATTCCAAAAAAGGAGATTTTAAAATCAATGAAGGGGATCTGTATTTTTTTGAAAAAAGAGAAGTATATTGGATTGAAGGCGATAATTTATTATTAGTTCTAGTAAACGCGCCCAAGTGGACACCGGAACAGCATAAAATTGTTGATTGAAACATTATTGGAAAACTAGAATCGGATGAAGTGAAGATACTTTAAAAGGAAAACCTGATAATATTATCAGGTTTTTTTGATTCTTGGTGGCTAGTTGTTTGGAAATAATTCAATTAGCTTTTCCTTGATTGCTTCAGAGATTGCATCTTCATTAGTTACGGCAGATATTAAGTCGGGCAATTCTAGCTCTAATTTAATTTGTTCATCGGAAACTTTAATTTTTCCGTAAACAGTGGGGTTTAAAAGCCCTATACTTACATCAAAAGAGAAAGACAATATGTTATAGTGCAATCGTTTATTAAAGTTGCTGATTTCAACATTGTTAGGAAGTAATTTTTCTAAATTGTTGTCAACTCTTTTAATTGCCTCCCTATTTTCCATATTATGGTCATGCACGATTTTCATTTAAGCACCTCTTTTTTTATTTTTGTTAAAGTTCTTTTATCTATAAAAGCATAGTTGGAAAAAATATCAACCACTATAAAAAGTTTTAAATATTTATGTTATTATAAATAATATATTAAATAAGCAGAATTAAAATAAATGTTTTCATGGAATTTACAGAGAAAAAAGTAAAGATTATAGCTATAATTTTATTTATCATTATGTTTGTTTTGATAGGGATTTTAATATTTGTTCCTGCGCCGGAATTAGAGCCAGAGACATCGTCTCCACTGGAGATTTGTTTTGGTCAAAGGTCGATTTAAATATAAAGAAAATAAAAATATGAATATTTTTACTTGGTCTGAAGAAAAAATAAGAAAATTAAGCTGGACGGATATGGCGCTGACAAAAATAGCCATTGCTGCCGCAACTTTAATGTTGGCAAAACTTTGGAGTCCTTTGCTTGGCTTGGACTGGTATTGGTACGGCTTAATATATATCTTAGCTGTAGCCAAACCATTCTCTAAAGTGTTTTGTAAATAAGATGGCTCTCTATTTTATAACCGGAAACCGGAATAAATTTGCGGAAGCTAACTCTGTTTTGCCAGAGGTTCAGCAGATTGATATTGACTTGCCGGAAATTCAGGACATTGATGCCACCGAGATTGTTGAAGCAAAGCTTTTAGAAGCGCTAAAACAAAAGGAAGGTGAATTTATTGTTGAAGACACCTCCCTGTATTTTGATTGCTTGAATGGGCTGCCAGGTCCCTTGATAAAATGGTTTTTGAAAACAATCGGCAATAAGGGCTTGTTTGATATAGTTGATAAATTGGGGGACAATAAAGCAGAGGCCAAAACTATTATCGGATACGCTAAAAATAAGCAGCAAGTACATTTTTTTGAAGGATTAATCAAAGGAAAAATCGTTCCTCCTCGAGGCGATTCCAATTTTGGCTGGGACCCGATTTTTCAGCCGGAAGGATGTTCTAAAACTTTTGCTGAGATGAGTTCTGAGGAAAAGAACGCTATTAGCATGAGAAGAGTTGCTTTGAATAAACTAAAAGAATTTATCAATAAAGAAAAATAATTATGAAAGATCAAATTACTATAGAAGAAGCCAATAATATTTTAAAAAAATATCTAAGCCAGCCACATCTCTTGCATCACTCAAGAGAAACCGAAGTGGTAATGAGGGCTTTGGCTAAACACTTTGGAGAAGATGAAGAATTTTGGGGCGTCACCGGACTGCTTCATGATTTGGATATGGAAGCAATAGGGAGAAAGGCTGAAATTCATGGGACAAAAGCTTGCGAAATGTTAGCAGAAGAAGGGTTTGATATTCAGGAAATGTTCAAAGCTATTAAGTCACATGTTGAAACATTAGGATTTTTGGATGTGAAAAGAGAAACAAAATTAGAATATTGCCTTTCAGCCGCGGAAAATGTTACTGGATTGGTTACCGCTTACGCTTTAATGAGGCCGGAAAAGCTGGAAGGAATGAAGGCAAGTTCTTTGAATAAGAAATTTAAGTCAAAAGCTTTTGCCGCCAATGTTAACCGTGAACTTATCAATGATATTGAAAAAATAGGGCTGCAGAAAAATGAGTTTTTTGAAATAGCCATCAAAGCGATACAGAGCATAGCTTCTGAAATAGGGCTATAAAAAATAAATCACCGTTATTCGGTGATTCTAGGTTGAAGGAAAGGAAACATTCTTTCCTTCGAGAATAAAGGGAACCATTTCCTTTGGAGAATAGAGAACTGGATTGTTTTCGTTTCTCCTGATACCTTTTATTCCATCAGCTAATATTTTTAGGCTGGATTCTTCCGGCATATTTGCAGCCCTGTTTTTTAAAGCGGCAGAGAATTTATTAGCAGAGTACTTTCCTTTAATTCTAACAAACCATCTTTCCTTTATATAAGGAAACGATACATATTTTACTCCGCCTGACCGAAAATGGAAATAGAAGATTAGAGAACATTTTTCGGCGAATCTTTTGTAGTCTTCTTTCTCTCTTCGGTAAGGTTCTTGCCAGTTGATTTCAAAAATGATATCTGTCCACTTATTGTTCCGTTCAACTATCCATTCTTTTATTTCTTTAGGAATGGAATTTGGTCTTTCTTTCATTGATAATTCGTTTATAACTATCATGTTCTCACCTCCAATGAGCTAGGAAAAATATAGCATAAGTAATAAGCAAAATCAAATTTATAATTTATTCTTGCAAAACCATATCAACCTGATATGATTATTATCATGAGTAAAGAACTGGAAGAAAATATAAGCAGAGCTATCCTCAATGCGTCCCATGAATACTGGGATGGATTATTGAGTTTGGATGTTGCTATTTGCGGAAGCGGTCCCAGTGGGCTAACCGCGGCAAAATATTTAGCAGCTAAAGGATTGAAAGTCGCTGTTTTTGAAAGGCACTTGTCATTCGGCGGCGGAACTTGGGGCGGCGGAATGGGCTATCCCGAAATAGTGGTAGAGAAGCCGGCCGATAAAATTTTAAGGGAATTTGATATCAAATTGACTTCTGTTGAAGACACTGAGCTTTACACCACTAATTCCGTAGAAGTGCCGGCAAAGCTAAGCGTTGGCGCATTAAACGCCGGAGCTAAAATAGTAACCGGGATTGTGGCTGAAGATGTTGTTTTGCGAGAGAATAAAGTTGCTGGAATTGTTATTAATGGTTATTCAATAGAGAAAGCAGGATTACACATTGATCCTTTAACAATTATGGCAAAATATGTAATAGACGCTACCGGACACGAAGCGTCAATAACCAATATTTTAGCCAAAAAAAATCCGGAACTTGGCATAAAGGTTTGTGGAGAAAAATCAATGTGGGCCGAGAAAGGAGAAGAAGCCTTATTAACCAATATGAAAGAAATCTATCCCGGCTTATTTATTATCGGCATGGCGGCCTCTGCTGTCTGCGGCTCTCATAGAATGGGAGCAATATTTGGAGGAATGTATTTGTCGGGCAAGAAATGCGCCGAAGAGATAGCTGAGAAATTAAACAAATAAAAATCACCAATTAATTGGTGATTTTTTATCTTTTTGTGCCCCCGAGAGGATTCGAACCTCTATTACAGGCTCCGCAAGCTTGCGTTCTATCCATTGAACTACGAGGGCGAACTTGTTTAATGATTGCATATATTTTTCTAATTTTCAAGTTGATTTTTTAAAGCTTTAATGCTAAATTAAAAACAATTTAGAAGTGGAGAGGTGCCTGAGTGGTTGAAAGGGGCACCCTGCTAAGGTGTTAGTTGCGCAAGCGACTCGAGGGTTCGAATCCCTCCCTCTCCGCCAATTCGTGCTAGCACGAGGAAGCTAGTACAGAGAATTTATTCAAAAAATAATATATTATTTATCATGACATCTATAGCAACAAGTTCTATTGTTACACTTGTTTCGTTGTCGCTCAACGATGATCTCTCACTGTCGTTTGTTATGAGTGCATGGATAGTCGGTGCAATATTAGTATTTATATTATATTTTTTGATTCGTAAGTATTCAGGCCTGGGGAGGGGACAGAATTTTGAAATTGATAAAGCAGAGGTCGGACTCGGTCAGGGAAAAATTATCTTCAAACCAAACATAGGCGACCAGCAGATTGCTTATCAAATATGGATTGAGCTGAGTACACGAAAAATTGGATTGCCGATAGATCTTCAGCACGATGTTGTGGTCGAGGTCTACAAATCTTGGTACGAATTTTTTTCCATAACTAGAGAGTTAGTTAAAGATATCCCAGTTAATAAGGTGAAGAATAAGAGCACGCAAGAAATAATTAATCTTTCAATTTCTCTCCTAAACGATGGCCTACGACCTCATCTTACGTTATGGCAAGCTCGTTTTCGTCATTGGTACGAGCTACAATCAAAAAAAGTGAAAGCGGAAGATGATATTGACCCACAAACACTTCAGGCTAAATACCCAAGGTTTAAGGAATTAAAAAAAGACATGGAAATCGTGAACGAGCGTCTTATTAAGTATCGTGAAAAAATGTACGAATTAGTTTTAGGGCCATTGAAAGAAACTTCATCAAAGAAATAATTTATACTGAGCAATCAATCTACTGTTAAATATTAATATATAAATAAGTATGCACAATATTTTCATTAGTTATCATCATGCTAACGATCAAAAGTATAAAGAAGGCCTTCTCGCAATGAATGGCGAGGGGATAAATAGAATTTTCATTGATGGATCAGTTGATACTGGAGATATATCCGACGATTTCTCAGATGAAGAAATAAGAAAAAAAATTAGAGATGAATATCTACGTGACACAACTATAACAATTATACTTGTGGGATTAGAAACGAAATGGCGTAAACATGTGGACTGGGAAACCTACTCCAGTATGTTCGATGGAACAGTTAATAAAAAATCTGGCGTTCTTGTAATAATTCTACCAACAGCTGATAATAATTGTTTTACAGCGTCCCATGCTGACGAAAAAGAAAATATATATCCCGAAACACATAATTGGATATCTATTGATAATAGAATAGAATATGAAAGACGCTATCCATATTTGCCAGATCGCATAATTGACAACTTGTTATGCAAAAATGCAAAAATTTCAGTTGTTCAGTGGAATAAAATCTGTGATGATCGTGAAAAACTAAAGTTTTTGATAGAAGCTACATATAATGACCGACTTAATTGCAACTATGACATGAGTAGAGGGTTGAGGCGACAGAATTCATAGAGAAGGTCTCGTCATGCAGTCTCAGCTATTTAGATTCATCACGAAGTATTTATTTATAAAGTATAAAGTTAGCTTTTAAGAACGCCTGATAAGGTGTTTTTTTGTATATACTATGTCTTTTGGGGTATTATCTTTTAATATAACATTGTGATATAATAAAATTATGAAAAGTGAAGCTAAAAAGCTTGGAAAAAACTTAAAACGCATACGAACAGGAAAAAGTATATCGCAAGGTGATATCGCTAGGTTGCTAAGCGTTAGTAGAAGTTTTGTTAGTAATGTAGAAAATGGAAAGACTAATCCTACTCTTTCAACAATTACAAAATTAGCTAATGCAGTCGGAGTATCATCCGATGAGCTTTTGAAATAATTATGTCAGCAATAATAACAAACATAGGCAATAACACACTTTCAGAGAATCTGAAAAAAATTCTTCCAAATTGTGATAAAATTGATGCACTGGTGGGGTATTTTTATTTCTCTGGATTTAAAGATCTTCATAACGAGTTGAAGGACAAACAAATTAGGATTCTTGTCGGGATGGATATTGATAAAAAGATTATTGAAAAAGTTTCGTCACTTGAAAATTTAAATTTTGATTTACACACCACTGATACGAGATTATCATCTCGTTCAGGTGCAAAAGCTGATTATATTGAAAATTTTGCGAAGATTTTTAATGACACTGATCATTTCGATAATGAAGATGCTAAAATATCATTTGAAATATTTTTAGACAAAATTAAAGATAGTAGTTTGCAAATTAAAAAAACTGCACAAGCAAATCATTCTAAATTTTACATCTTACACAATAAATCTGAATTATCGAAAGATGGCGAGATGCCAGGAATTGTTATTGAAGGCTCAAGTAATTTAACTTTTTCTGGACTTAAAGGACAAAGAGAACATAATCGAATACTTCAAGAAAAGCATTACTATGAGGATGATGTAAAAAGATTTGAGGAATCTTGGAATGATCCGGATAACATAGTTATTACTGATATAGAAACTTCAGAAGAGTTTATTGCAGAGATTAAAAGTAAGATTTGGCTGTATTCACTTCCTGATCCGATTCTTATGTATTATAGAGTTCTCAATGAATATTTTTCCGTAGATATTATTGAGGGTATGAAAACTCCACAAAAAATAACAAGCGGAAAGTTTTTTGATCTTAAATATCAAAAAGATGCAGTAAATCTTGGAATCGACAGAATTAAAAAATTTGGAGGAGTAATTATTGCTGATGTTGTTGGTCTCGGAAAAAGTATTATTGCTTCTACTATTGCTCATAATCTTAATCTAAAAACTATCATCATCGCACCACCGCACCTTGAAACTCAATGGAAAGATTACGTGGCTGATTTTGATGTTAAGGGCTTTGTATATACTACAGGAAAAATTGAAGAAGCACTTGAAAGACACGAGAATGATAAAAGTAAACTTCTTATTATTTTGGATGAGGCTCATAAGCACCGAAATGAGGATACCGATAATTACAAGGCACTCCATAAGTTGTGCGCTGGTAATTCTGTTATGGCACTTTCAGCAACACCATTCAATAATGATCCAAAAGATATTTATGCACTCATTAAACTTTTTAGTACTCCAGGGCAGTCAATAATTAAAACAGTAGAAAATCTTAGCATATCATTTAATGAACTTTTCAAAAGATATAAAGCAATTCGTAAAGAAATAAGAAAAAATGTAAAAGGAGAAAATGTAAGTGATTCTATAAAAGTTACAAATGAAATTAAATCTATAGCCGATGAGCTAAGAAAAATGATCGAACCACTCGTCATTAGACGTTCTCGCTTGGACCTTGAAGAAATACAAGATTATAAAGATGATTTAGAGCAACATGGCGTCGCGTTCGCAAAAGTTAAAGATCCTGAACTGCTTGAATACGATCTAGGTGATCTATTTGATCTTTATGCAAGTACTTTAAATCAGATTTCCTCTGATGACGGAAGTAAAAGTTTTGAAGGAGTACGATACAAACCAGTTAGTTATATAAAGCCTGGGTCCGAATCTATACAGAAAATCATAAATAGCGAAGATAATGAAGAAGACATGTCCCCAGAGGAAAGAATACAACGAATGACACAAGCCCAAACAAACATAGCTAAATTTATGCGACGTTTATTGGTGCGTCGTTTTGAGAGTTCAATTGGGGCATTCAAAGCATCACTAGAAAATATGATTACTTCTTCGGAGGCGATGCTTAACTGGTACACAGAGCGGAATGAAGTACCTGTTTATAAGAAAGGTTCTTTACCAGATATAGCAGATCTTGAGAGTATGGGCGATGAGGAAAGAGATGCTATCTTCTCTAAACTGAAAGATAAAGGGCTTATATTAATACCAGTAACAGAAATCAATCCAATATTTGAAGATGATTTAAAAAAAGATATTAAATTATTAAAGGAAATTCAATTAAAGTGGTCAGAAATTGCAGCTGATCCTAAATATAATTTTTTTAGAAATAATATTTCTGAGTCAATAAAAAATGAAAAAAACCGAAAAATTATTGTTTTTACAGAATTTTCAGACACTGCTAATTATGTTTATGAAAAATTATGTAACGATGGCTTTGAAAGAGTTTATAAATACAGCTCTGAGAATGCATCCAAAATGAACAAAGAAATAATTCAGAAAAATTTTGACGCTGGATTGGATAAATCAAAACAAGTAAACGATTATGATATTATAATTGCAACGGATGCTATTTCGGAAGGATTTAACTTACATCGTGCAGGAACAGTTATAAATTATGACATACCATATAATCCAACTCGAGTAATTCAACGCGTAGGTCGCATAAACCGTATAAATAAAAAAGTATTTGAGGAACTTTATATTTATAATTTTTTTCCGACCACGACAGGTGAAGCAGAAACAAATACTCGCGCAATTTCAACGCTAAAAATGAATCTCATACATTCACTTTTTGGTGAAGATACGAAGATATTTACTAAAGATGAAGATCTTAAAAATTATTTTGCAGAACAATATCAGGAAGAAAATAAAAAAAACGAGAGTCTCTCATGGGACGCTCCATATAGAAATGCATGGTTGAAAATAAAAGATGATCCAGGAATTATGCAAAAGATTGCGAAGATTCCTCATCGTGCAAGAATTGCACGAAAATTCGCTATTCCAGGCGTTGTCGCATTTGCTAAAAGAAGTGGAAATTTTGTATTTGCTTACGGTAAGACCCCTGAAACAGTACAGATCGTTTCTCCACAGATAGCATTGCCATTATTTAATGATATAGCTGACGCAGAAAAGCCATTAGAAACTACAGCAAATTTTGAGCCAATTTATAAAATTGCAAAAGAACACATTTTTAAAGATAATACTAAGCCACCAATAAATGGTAAGCGCAAGCAAGAAGCGCTTGGTAAAGTGAAAGTCTTTTCTAATCAACATTCACCGGCCAATGATTTTTGTCGAGATATAGAAAAAATAATTAAAGAGCTAGATGGTCTCCCAAATGGTGTGCTTAAAGAATTTGCAGACTTTAAAATTGATAAATCAAATTTAAGTAATTCGTTTAAAGAATTAAAAAAGATTGTACCACAAAATTATTTAGACAGTATTTTTGAGACCGCAGAACGTGCTAACGAAACTGGCAAGTTAATAGTTCTGTCTGAAGAATTAATAATATGATGAAATTTGATGAAAAATATAATTCAGAAATATTTTTATCTTTTCTGCGGGATTTTTTACCTAAGGATTATGAAAATAAGGAAAAAGATATTACAGAACTAAATAGATGTAAAATAATCAACAAAGCCAAAGAATTAGGCTATTGTAAATCTATAGATTTATATGTTCTGGAGATGAGTCATTCTAGAGAGACTGATCCTCGCGTTACTATTGCTACAGATGGATTTAAAATTCTTGCAACCTATGGAATAGACAAAGCGCTTGTAGTGTTTAAAAATGATGAATCTGAAAATTATAGATTTTCATATCTAACAATATCTCTCGATGTTAATGAAAAAAATAAAGTAGTTAGAAAATATTCTAATGCTCGTAGGTATTCTTTTTATCTCGGGCCTGGTGCAAAAATAAACACGCCGACAAAGTACCTTATAAAAAAGGGGAGGATTTCTGACATTGACGATTTGAAAGACAGATTTTCACTTGAAGTCGTTAATAAAGATTTTTATAAAGAGATTTCTCATCTATTTACAAAATTGATTGGAGGATCTTTTGGTAACAGTAAGAACAAAAATAATTATGATTCATTATTGAAATTACCATCAGTTGCTGATAGGAGTAAAACAAGCTTAGAGTTTGGAGTAAGGTTGATTGGTCGTGTAATATTTTGTTGGTTCTTAAGGGAGAAAAAAAGTGTTCATGGCATATCTTTAATGCCGAATGAATTACTTTCTTTTCAAACGTCAAAAAAGAGTCAAGATTATTATCATAAAATTTTGGAGCCGATTTTTTTTGAAGTTTTAAATAAACCTATTAATAGAAGAAAAGAGGAATATTCTGATAAACTTTTTTCATCAATACCATATTTAAATGGAGGTTTGTTTTCTCCTCAATCCGATGACTATTACAGTTATAATGGTGGTAAACAGACGATTTATCAAAATACAGTAATAGTACCAGACAGTTGGATACAAGATTTTTTTGAGTTTTTGGAAACA
This sequence comes from Candidatus Parcubacteria bacterium, assembly GCA_023137175.1. GTDB lineage: Bacteria > Patescibacteriota > Minisyncoccia > Minisyncoccales > JAGLPU01 > JAGLPU01. Next base: position 30,533 of record JAGLPU010000001.1, read on the forward strand.
TATAATTTTACAATTGATGAGAACATCAGTTTTGATGAGGAACTTTCCATTGATCCAGAGATGCTCGGTAGAATTTTTGAAAATTTACTTGCTGAAATAAATCCTGAAACTGGAGAGTCGGCTAGGAAAAGCACGGGTAGTTACTATACACCAAGAATGATAGTAGATCATATGGTCGATGAAAGTCTTTTTGCTTATTTGGATAACAAGACAAAAATTGGTGATAAAAAACTTCGAGCAGTAATTAGTTACAATCTCCTAGATGATATGGAAGCACCCTTGACCCAAGACGAGAAAGAGAAGGTTGTGTTTTCTTTAAGTAAAATTAAAATACTGGATCCTGCTTGTGGATCTGGGGCATTTCCAATAGGAGCACTTCAAAAAATAGTTTTCATACTTCAGCAGGTTGATCCAGATGGTCAAAAATGGTTTAAAAAACAAATAGGAAATACATCTCCAGAAATACAAAGAGTTATCGAGCGTGAATTTAAAAATAAGAATTTTGACTATATAAGAAAGCTCGGAATTATCAGGGAAAATATTTTTGGTGTTGATATCCAACCAATTGCTACAGAAATCTCAAGGCTCAGATGCTTCCTTACTTTGATTGTGGATGAAAGCATTCAAGATAGTTTAGAAAATAGAGGGATAGAACCTTTACCAAATCTTGATTTCAAATTTGTAACAGCAAATAGTCTTATTGGGTTACAAGGTTTTTCAAAAATTAATCAGAATGGTTTATTTGAAGACAGGTCTGGTATCAGTGAATTACAAGAGCTTAGAGATATGTTTTTTACAGCATCAGGTGTTGAACGTGATCAATTAAAGTTACAGTTTGTTCAAGTTCAGCGTCAAATGTTAGAAAATTTAATTAGTAATAATATTCGTGGTCATGCCGAATTAACTACTAAGCTTACCACTTGGGATCCTTTTAGTCATAAAGCATCATCATGGTTTGATTCAGAATGGATGTTTGGAGTTAAAAATGGTTTCGATGTTGTAATAGCGAATCCGCCCTATCTAAGTCATGTAAATTTTTCTAAAAAAGAAAAAGGATTATTACGAACTAGTTTTCAAACATTTAAAGGGCGAGCAGATATTTATATCGCATTTTATGAACAAGGGATTAAATTATTGAAAGATAATGGAAATTTAATATATATTACTCCTAATAAATTTTTTAGAGCTGGTTATGGAGAAAAATTACGCAAGTATCTTAAAGATAATACAAAAATTATCTCAATAATTGATTTTGGTGACGCGTCTATTTTTGAAGCAACAACATATTCTAGTATTATTTTACTTCAGAAAAACAGTCTTCAAAAAAGTAAGTTTAGTTTTCTTAAAATTAAAAAACTTGAAGAATTATACCATAAAAAAAATTTTGAAATGCTAGATAGTAATTATTTATCAAACGATTTGTGGACATTTGAAAATGAAGACTTATTACAGATTTGGAAGAAAATGAAATTTTCTTCAGTTGGTTTACTTGAATACATTAATAATAAATTTTATAGAGGGATTGTAACTGGATTAAATGAAGCTTTTATTATTGACGAAAAACAAAAAGATATTTTAATTAAAAAGAATATTCTTGTATCCGAAATCATCAAGCCATATTTAAGAGGTAGAAATGTAAAAAGATGGGTTTCAAATTCTAATTCTTATGTTATTTTCACTTATCATGGTGTTGATATTAATAAATATCCAGAAATACTTGATTATTTAAGTCCTTTTAAAGACAAGCTAGAGAAGAGGGCTACTAGTGAAAATCACAAATGGTATGAACTACAACAACCTCAAACTGGGATATATAAGTATTATAAACAGACAAAAATTATTTCTACTGATATTGCAAAGAGATGTGAATTTACTATTGATGATAGTGGCTTTTATATTGATGCAACAATTTTTTGTATACCCTTTAATGATTTATATCTTTTAGCAATTCTTAATTCAAAATTAATTGAAGCGTATTATAGAAATCAAACTAGTACTATAAGAGGAGATTTTTTACGTTTTAAAAAAATTTACTTAGGTTTGTTACCTATTAAAGAAATTACAGATGATAGAAAAGAAATATTTATTAAGCTTGCTGAAAAAATTATAACTCTAACTAAATGTGAGGATTATATAGAAAATAATTTCAAGCATAATCAAGTACGAGAATACGAAAAAGAAATCGATCAAGTGGTTTACCAACTTTATAATTTAACTAAAAAAGAAATTAAACTCATTGAATCTAGTTGTTGAAAGTCTGATCGGTTTAAATAATAAACATATGTTACAGGAAATTAATTGGGATAACTTTAGGGTAAAATTTAGTGCTGACAAACGAGGAGCATTTGAGCGGCTTTGTTATATTCTATTCTGCAAAGAACATAGCAAAGATATCGGAATATCTCGCTTCAAAAATCATACTGGTATAGAGACGGACCCAATTGAAGTGAATGGAAAAGTTATTGGCTGGCAAGCAAAATTTTACGATACAAGATTATCGGAACACAAAAAGGACTTTATTAATTCTATAGATACCACTAAAACTAGACATCCGAAGATCAATAAGGTAATTTTTTATACTAATCAAGAATTTGGACAAAATCCCAATGGTACTGATCCTCAATACAAAACAGATATAGAAAATCACGCAAAATCTAAGAACGTAGAGATAGAATGGCGTACTGAAAGCTATTTTGAGTCTCCCTTTGTTTGTGAAAAAAACGCAAATATAGCAAAATATTTCTTTACCCTCAAAGAGAAGAGTATAATTGATCTCATAAATGAATTATCTCAACATACAGAAGCGATTTTGGACCCTATTCGCTCAGAAATTACCTTTAATAATAAGGCAATTAAAATCGATAGGTCGCTATTCATGGAAGCCCTTAAAGATGCCATCGCTAGATCTACTCTGATTGTTGTGAGTGGGGAAGCGGGAATTGGCAAAACAGCGGTAATAAAAGATTTCTATAACCAAATCAAAAGCACGGTGCCCTTTTTTGTGTTTAAGGCAAATGAGTTCAATGTCGTAAATATGAATGAAATCTTCAAGAGTTATGGCGATTTTACACTGTCAGACTTAGTACAAGAATATCAAGATGCAGAAGAAAAATACATCATTGTTGATTCCGCGGAAAAGCTGTCAGATATAGAGCATACGGAGGTGTTTCAGCAGTTTTTATCGATACTGCGGAATAATGGTTGGAAAATAATTTTCACTACAAGGCTCAGCTACCTTGATGACCTCAAGAATGCGTTTGTTCAAATCTATAACGTTAGTTTCGAACCTCTCAATATCCCAAACCTTACAAGCGAGGAATTGGTGACGCTATCTACCGAATATCAATTTAACTTGCCACAAAGCCAGCGATTGCAGAAACTTCTGCAAAATCCTTTTTATTTAAACGAGTACTTGCTTTATAATCCTGTGGGAGAAACGACAATAAACTATGCAGATTTTAAAGATACAATTTGGAATAAGAGAATCGCAAAATCCTCCTATCAAAGGAACAATACGCATAGGAAAAGAGAGGATTGTTTTTTAGAAATAGCAAAGAAAAGAGCAACTTCAGGCAACTTCTTCGTGACGGTGGACGGATTTGATGACGAAATATTGCAATTATTAGAAATAGATGAGATTATCAGATTTGATTCAAGTGCTAGGGGGTATTTCATTACTCACGATATTTATGAGGAGTGGGCGCTTAATAAGGTTATAGAACAAGCATTTTTTAAATCCACAGACTACAAAGCTTTCTATAGAGAAATCGGACATTCCTTGGCAATCCGCAGAGCATTTCGAAACTGGTTGTCTGAAAAATTTGCTTCAAATGACAGCGACATCATGGGTCTCATTGAAACCACCGTTGAGAGCGATCAGATTGATCCTTGCTGGAAAGATGAAGCGCTTGTTGCTGTTTTGCTCTCAGAGTACACTACTACTTTTGTAAACCACTTTGAGAAAAAACTTTTAAAGTCACCCGAAAGAATTGTTGAACAGGAAGAGTCATCACCAGTAGTGAGGTCAATCTTGATTCATTATAAATACGAGGACAGCTTGTTGTATAGAATCATTTTTTTACTCAGAATTGCCTGCAAAGAAATAGACCAAGATTTTTTAAAACTACTCGGTGTACCTAAGTTTAATAACATAGCTTTATCTATGCTTGTTACGAGGCCAAAGGGTCAGGGTTGGGAGAGTATTATAGGTTTTGTAAACAAACACAAGGAAAAATTGGGCTTGATGTATATGCACTTTATTCTCCCAGCGCTTGATGACTGGAATAGAAATAATAAACAAGGGGAAACAACTAAAAATGCGAGCCAGATAGCACTATTTTATTATAATGAATTAACAAAGCAAGAAAATTTCTATTTTAGCTCTCGCGACGATACAAAAGATAAGCTCATTAGAACAATACTAAATGGATCTCATGAGATAAAAACAGAACTGACACATATTTTCAATGAGGTTGCAGCCAATAAGGAAACCAGCCATAGAGGTAGATACTACGAACTGATCAAAGTGGTACTTTCGTCTCTTGCTGAGAGTGCTGAAATTGCAAAGAGTCTTCCAAATGAAATAATAACGCTGGCAAATCTCTTCTGGTTCTATACCCCTAAAGAAACAGACGGGTATTCAGATTATAGGAATGATATTGAGCAGTACTTTAATTTATCGGGAGGCCATCTTGAATATTATCCGGCAAGTGCTTTCCAAACACCCGTATTTCAGATGTTGCAAACAGCACCCGAAGAGACCGTTAACTTTATTTTATCTTTCACAAATAAGTCAATTGAATACTTTGCAAAGTCAGAGTTTGCAAAGCACGAAGCTGAAGAAATTGAAGTACTCGTTGATGATTCTGGGACACCCGTAAAGCAATACATATGTCACAGAATTTGGAACCTATATCGAGGAACCCAAACAGCACCCTCTCTCCTTGAGTCTGTGCACATGGCGTTGGAAAGGTGGTTACTTATGGTTGCGAAGACAGCGAAACCAAAGATTCTTGAAGAATGGTGTTTGTATCTAATACAAAACTCTCGTTCAGCATCTATCACAGCCATTGTTACAAGCGTTGTTCTTGCTGAGCCCTCTAAGTTATTTAATGTTGCTCAAATTTTATTCCAGACAAAAGAGTTTTTCTTTTACGATACAGCTAGAATGCAACTTGATATAACGGCGAAGAGTACCTACTTAATGAGCCATGACCCTGAAGGCATATTTAAGAACGAACGTCTTAAAACCTGTGAGGATAATAAGCATCGTGGTCATTCACTTGAGCATCAAGCGTTTAATTATCAGCTTTTTGCAAGCGAGGACGAAAAAGGAGAGATTGCCAAGAAACGACAAGATGTTTTGTGGAAAATATTTGACAACTATTATGCTCAACTCCCCGATAAAACAAAAGAAGTAGAGAATGACAAGACGTGGAGGTTGTATCTAGCAAGAATGGATAGAAGGAAGATAAACATCACGACGGAAAGAAAAGACGACAAAGTTCTTATAAGTTTCAATCCAGAAATTGACCCTGAATTACGAAAATACAGTGAGGATTCACTGACAAAAAGTTCGGAGGCGATGAAATATTCGTCGCTACAGGTCTGGTCACGCTACAGATTTGAACGCAACGAAATCGAGTATCAGAAATATCCGCAATACGACAATGATCACAAACTTGTAATCTCTGAAACAGAGCAAATTATTGAAGGACTAAAGGATGATAAAAGCGAAGGCAGAAGTTTTACTTTGTTTTATCGTTCAATACCTCCTTACACATGTGCCGTACTAATTCGTGATTACTTCAACCAACTTGATGCCAAAGAGAAAGAATTTTGTAAAGACATAATCCTTCGATATGCTTCAATGCCATTAAAGCATGGCTACCGATATCAAGCTGGCGATGGTGTGGATGTGGCGCTTAATGTTTTGCCGCTCTTATTGAAGCATTTTATTCAAGACTCTAAGGCAATAAAGGAAACATTGCTGTTTGCATTATTTGACTCGTATTTAGTCGGTATGAATCAGCGATTCTCGGATCACGCTGTGTCAGCAGTTTTGCAACACTTATGGAAAGAGAGTCCTGAAGACGCCAATTCTATATTTTTAGGATACCTACTACTAAAGCCAAAGTTCGATAATTTAAGCAAATTAGTCAGAGAAGAAAACAGTAAAAAGAATAAGTATGGTCTTTCAAACGTAACCGTATTGGAGCGTCTCACGACTGAATATAAATCAGAAATTTCCAAGGTTATCTCTAATCAACTTACCTACAGAGAAGTGCACAATGTGATTGATTTCGATCCTGGTACGCTGGTAACCGCATTCTTGCTTCTGCCTACAAAAACCACAAACGAGGATTACAAAAGATTTGTGTGTGAAATCTGCCCAGTTCTTTCAGAATTTATGAAGAATAACGATCGTGGAGGAGAGTTAGATTACACACTCAACCACCGGTTTTTGGAAAAATTAGCTTATTTCGTTTTGACTTCGAAAAAAGAGGATATTGAGGCCTATTTGAAACCGTTTATTGACGATTTTGGAAAATTAGAAGAACCGGCAGATATTTTTAGCGAGTTTATTATGGCTGAAAACAGTTTGAATCAATATGATGAGTTTTGGGTAGTCTGGAATCTTTTCTATCCAAAGATAATAGAACTATGTGAAGGTGGTAATCTGCAACGGCATTCAACAAACATTGTGCATAATTACCTATTAGCCTGGCAGTACTGGGGTAAAGACGTAAAAAAATGGCATTCGCTAAAAAAACAAGACAAAATATTTTTCAAGAAAGTAGCAGAAGATATTGGTGGAAATCCCGCAGTTTTGTATTCGCTTTCGAAGTTACTGAATGAAATTGGGAGTAGTTTTGCCGACGATGGAATATTTTGGATTAGTGACATTTTGCAGAAAAATCCAGATGTTTACGGCAAGGAACTAGAAGTGAATACTGTTTATTATTTAGAGAATCTTGTTAGAGGATATATTCTCAGAAATCGTTATAAAGTTCGAACAACACCACAGATAAAGAAACAGATACTAGTGATATTGAATTTTCTTTTTAATAAAGGCTCGGTCACTGCATATATACTAAGGGAAGATATTTTGTGATTTTTTTTAAATTCTATTTCAATAAAATTTTTTTATTCTTCAATAAAATTTTTCCTTCTAGACAACTAAGAAGTTCTCTCTTTTCTTGAATTTCACCCTCTTTCAATAAATATTTTGCATAATTTCGTATATCGATGTCGTCTATAATAATTTTCTCCTTTTTACCAAGAATAAATTGTTGAAACTTTTTAAATTTTTCAACATCTTCTCTAAGCTTCTTTTTGATTTCAGTTTCGTCTAAATCAATTTTCTCAATCAGATTTTCAAATTGTTTAATTAAATCAATTTCGTTTATATATCCACATTTACAATTTTTGTCCTTTGCTTTTGTGCATCCATAATATACATGCCTATTATGGTCACCATTTTTTAGTTTCTTAAACTTTTCAGTTGCTGAAATACCAGAACCACATAATCCGCATCTCATAATTTTTGTAAATGCGAATTCAATATTTTCTTTTCTAACTAATTGAGAGTTTTTGATTTGTTTTTGCACTAGATCAAATAATTCTTTAGTAATGATTGGTTTATGTTTGCCTTGGTACCAATTACCTGATCTTCGTGGATATTCAAATGCACCATAATAAAATGTATTATCTAGTATTCTATAGATATTCCCGAGGCTTAAATGTTTTTTGCCTAAGGCTGTTCTGAAATTAAGATCGAACTTAAGCCAATGATAAATTTTTCTGCCCGACCATTTTCCATAAGCTACTTTTTCAAACATTTGTTTTATAACAGGCGCCCTATCGGGATCAACCAGACATCCGCCCTTATGGTCAATTCGTTTTTCTTTAAAGTATCCAGTTGGGGGACATGTCGGCCATAGTCCCATTTCACATCTTGTCCGCAATCCACGTTTTACATTTATACCTCTGTTGTCATTTTCAAGCTTTGCTTGAGAGCAGAGTATCATTAACAAAAACTTTTCATTTGGTGAATCACTGAAAGCCTGTCCGTATGTACGAATACTGAGAAGTTTTTTTGCGTCCATAAGGTCAACGAGCGACCCTAAATCTCCAGCATTTCTAGATAATCTATCTGGTGCCCATGTGAGAATAGCATTGAATCTATCTTCTGATATGTCACGAATTAATTCTTTAAATATAGGTCGTTTATTTGAGTCTTTAGCTGATTTTGATTCTCTTCTGATATCAATAATTTCAAGATTTTCACGTTCGGCGATTTGGAGCATTTCTTTAACTTGAGATTCAATAGAAAGTGCCTGACGTTCATCTGATTCAGTACTCTTTCGAGCATATAAGCAATATCTCATTTTGATATCCGGAGGCACAGCAGACCTTGTTTGTTGTGATAATAAATTACTATCCATATATTCATTAATGACACACTTCATAGGGTCTGCTAAGTTGGTAACTTGTTGGTAACTTTCCTTAGCAAAACATCAAATCAGCGTTATAATATGAGAGCCGGCTATAGAAGAATAATTAAAAGATTGTATCCATAGTTATTCTATCTCTATCTAAATCTTCAAGAGGGCCTCTTCGTGGAGTTCCTCCAACGATAATGTCGCTAATATTATAACGACCTCTTGGTGGTTTTTCAAATAGTCCAAGCACAAGTGTTGAAAATGCGTCAG
>JAGLPU010000010.1 GCA_023137175.1 Candidatus Parcubacteria bacterium
TTAAAACGGAGAATAACTTTATCTGTCATAATTAAAAAAACCTTCTCAGGTTACGAAACTTATCTTACCTCAATCAATAAATAATAACTAATGATAATTTACTATTTACAAAACCCAAGAAAGAATTCTCGGGCGAATGATGCTGCGAGACTAGGACTCGAACCTAGATGCCATGCTTCAGAGGCATGTGTCCTACCATTAGACGATCTCGCATCGTAGCTCTAAATTAGAACATTATCAGTCTAATTGCAAGCTTTATTATACCTTTAAATACTTTCTAATAGCTATTACGCTGGAAATCACTCCCAACCCCGTGCCAATAGCCAACTGGATCAAGAAAATAATTAAGATGTGAGCAATAAAATACTGGAAAATATTAAAGCTTGGAATAAAAGCTTCAATCTTTGGGCTTAGAAAGAAAGTAATCGCCAAAAATAATAAACAAGTGGCTACTGCGGAAATAACTCCGGCAATAAACCCTTGGACTATAAAAGGACCACGGGCAAACCAGTTTGAAGACCCTACAAGCTTCATTACTTCTATCTCCTCTTTCTTGTTGTTAATTGCCAATTTAACCTGATTAAAAACAAGTGACACCGCCACCACTGCTAAAATTCCGGAAAGGATTAAACCTATTCTGTTAATCTGATTAGTAAAGGAAAAAAGTTTCTCTATAACTGCCTTTTTCTCATAATAATCAACATCACTAATTACATCCTGAAATTGTTCTGTATCTAAAAAACTGGAAATGGTTCCATACTGAGCAGCTTCTTTGGCTTTAATATTCAAGGCCGCAAAAAAAGGATTAACGCCTACTTCCTGTAAAGACTCCATTAAAACCAAATCGTCTTTATGCCTTTCAACAAAAGCCGCTAAAGCCTCTTCCGCGGAAATATATTCAACTCTCCTTACTTCGGGTATTGTTTCCAGCTGTTCCTTGATTTTCAAGACCCTTTCTTCTGGACATTCTTTATTAAAATATACTGAAATATCCACCTTCTCTTGAAGCTCAGCAATCAAATGTTGACTGATATTCTGCATTAAAAAAAGAGAAGTTGCCAAAGAAATGGTTAATACTAAAATAAAAATCGTGGCTATGGATAAGCCGCTATTCCGGCAGAAACCGGTCCAACCAAAACGAATTATTCTTCTAATAGAAAGAAACATAATAATTTATAATATAAACCTACCTTGTTCTTCGTCTCTCACCAGCCTTCCTTCTTCCAAGGTAATCACTCTTTTTTTTATGCTGTTCACTATTTCTTTATGGTGAGTGGCTAAAATAATAGTAGTGCCTAATTCATTAATTCTCAATAAAAGGTTTGTTATGTCTTTGGTATGATAGGGGTCAAGATTACCAGTCGGCTCGTCAGCGATAATTATTTGCGGACGATGTATTAAGGCTCTGGCAATAGCCAACCTTTGTTTTTCTCCTCCGGAAAGCTCAGCCGGGAAATTAGAAGCTCTATGAGCCAGCCCTACAATTTCCAGCACATGGGAAACATCATATTTAATCTGTTCGTCTTCTATGCCCATTATTTCCATTACATAAGCAATATTCTCATAAACATTTTTTGAAGAAATCAACTTATAATCTTGAAAAATAGAGCCTATTCTTCGCCGAAACTGGCAAAGATGACTGGTCCTGATCTTAGAAATATCTTCTCCGTCAAAAAAGATTGCTCCATGTGTCGGGGCTTCTTCAACTAGAAGCAGTTTGAGTAAAGTGGTTTTTCCCGCTCCTGATTTTCCTACGATAGAAATAAATTCTTTTTCTTTAATTTCAAAAGAAACTTCATTCAAAGCAATGGTGTTATTCTCTTCAGAATGATTAGGATAAATTTTAGTGATGTGTTCAAAATTAATCATAACTTATTTCTGCTTCAATAAATTTGTCTAAATCCCCGTCAAGCACATCATTTACATTTGATGCTTCCATTTTTGTTCTCAAGTCCTTTACCAACTTATAGGGATGTAGAACATAGGATCTTATCTGGTTCCCCCAGGAAGCGGAGATCTGTTCTCCCTTAATTTCTTTTAATTTCTGCTTGCTTTCCTTTTCTTTTAATAAATAAAGCTTGGCATAAAGCATTTTCAAAGCTTTTTCTCTGTTAGTCGCCTGCGTTCTTTCGCTTTGGCAGGCTACGGTAATCCCTGTAGGCAGATGAATAATCCTAACTGCTGTTTCCCTTTTATTTACATTCTGTCCTCCGGGGCCTGAAGATCGAAAAGTATCCATTTCCAAGTCATCAGGTTTAATCTCTATTTCTGTATCTTCCTCGGGAACATCGGGTAAAACTTCAACTAAAACAAAAGAAGTATGGCGAAGTTTCTTGGAAGAAAATGGAGAAATACGCACCAAACGATGAACTCCTGTTTCTTTTTTCAAAAAACCATAAACATAATTACCTTGTATTTCCAAAGTGACAGACTTGATTCCGATTCTGTTTTCCGGACCCGTTCCTTGCCCGAAAGACTGGGTTAATATCTTTGCTTTAAATCCTTGTTTCTGACAATATCTTTTATACATCCTCAAGAGCATCACTGCCCAATCTTGAGCATCTTCCCCGCCGGCTCCGGAATAAATGGAAAGAATGGCATTGCCTTTATCGTATTTGCCACCCAAAAACTTTTTAATTTCTTCTTGCTTAATCTTTTCTTCCAAGGCTCTGTATTTTTCTTCCCATTCCGATAAAAGGCTGGCATCGCTTTCCACTAATTCTTCCATTTCCACTACCTCGCCCAATTCACTTTCCAATTGAGAAGCTTCTTCTATTTCTGTTTTTAAATTTTCCAGTTTCTGGGAAATTTTTGCGGCTTCTCCCGGGTTATTCCAAAAACCTTCCCGCTGGACTTCTATCTCCAACTTGGCAATTTTTTTCTTTTTTTCTTTCGCCTCAAAGATGGTCCATCAATTGATAAAACCTTTCGCTAATCTCTTTAATTTGTAAAGATATTTCCGGCATCAAATAATGGATTTATTCTTATTATGGTTCTATTTTAACAAAATTCCACAAAAAGTAAATACAGCCGATAAACAGCTTTCAAAGCGAAAATTCTGTCTTTTCTGAAGCGTGTCGAAACCCTTTAGGGTAAAGCGCGAAGAAAAGACAGAATTTGAGCGGAAAAACTGTAAGCTATTTTAATATAACATTCATTAGTTTCGCCTGTTCTATTTTACCCAGTCCTCCCTTAAGACAGGCCTTTTCTGAAAACTCTTTTATCACATCTTGCCCATTACCATAGGTTAAAAGAGGTATTGGGTCGGCAGAATGGTCTTTCAGGACGCAAGGAGTGCAATGATCGGCAGTAACAACTAATAAAGCTTTTTCGTTTAAAAGACATTTTATTTCTTTGTCTATTTTAGCGATAAACTTTCTCTTATTTAGAAAATCACCGTCATGACCAAAAGTGTCAGTGGCCTTAATATGGCAAAAGATAAAGTTGTATTTTTTTAAAGCTCTTTTTACTGCGGCAAACTTTGCCCTCAGGTCAGTATTCTTCATTCCAGTAGCTCCTTTAATTTTTAACACATCCATTCCCAAAATACTTGCTATCCCTTTATAAAGGCCTCCTCCGGCAACGCAAGCGGCTTTCAATCCATATTTTTCTTTAAAGCTTGGGACACTTTTTAGCTTGCCCGGTCCCCTGACTAAAAGATAATTGGCTGGCAAAGCTCTTTTTTTATTTAAAGCCTGTTTGCTTAAAATCTCGTGTGATTTCTCTATAAATTCATTCAAAACTTCAGCGGTGAACTTTGCCGCCTTATTTTCGGCCACAATTTTTCTTGATTTTACTCCTGTTTTATGACTATCATTCCCCTTTATTTTAGCCGAAAGATTCTTTCCTCTTAAAACCAATACTGCCCGATGGCCAAAAGACTTTTCTATTAAAAACTTAACTCCTTTTATTGTTATATTATCAAGAGCTTTTGCTAAAGCTTCTGTCTTTTCAATTCTGCCGGCTCTGCGGTCAACAATTTTGTTGTTATTTATGGTGGCAAAATTCACTCGCAAAGCCACATCTCCTTGTCTGAGCTTCATTCCGATACCGGCTGCTTCATAAGGCCCCCTTCCTAAGAAATGCTTATTATAACCGAATAAAGCGACATGAGCTCCCTCGGAAGTAGGTTTTTTTTCACTAGGTAAAATCAAACCGCAAGTTCCTTGCTGCGCCAAATAGTCCAAATTGGGCGTCTCTGCCGCCTCAAGCGGAGTTTTGTCGCCTAATTGAGAAATTGGCCTGTCTCCTAGTCCGTCAATAATTAGCAGAACAATTTTTTTCATAACTCTTCTTCATTTTTTTAATAGCCTGTTGATTTTATCATCTTCCGGTGGGATATCAACTTTAGACGCTAAGCGCTTTATATCTATTTATTGATTTTCTTATCCTCGCTTAGCTTTTTAACCTCCTTTTTCAGCTCCATCATTTTTACCTCTCTACCAACGGTAAGTTTATACCATCTATCTAGTTCATTCACTCTCTCTTGAAGATTTTCTTTTGTCTTTTCTAGTTTTTCCTGATAGTCTGTTATCTTTTGGGAAGTTTTGTTTAAACTTTGAGACAAATCTAATATCTCTTTATCTGAACTGCCGGAAAAAAAATATGCTTGTCTCTTTTCTGCCAACTCTTCGGCCGATTCTTTAATTTCCATTAATGCCTTATAAATAGAGTTAAATATCAAATGGCTTAACAGCCCCATCACGAATAAAGTAACAATAGAAAACATTATAAGAATTGGGGTCAAGGGATAAACAAGAAATAAAAATGTTGCTAGTGTTAAAATTGTTAAAATGATAAAGAATTTTAATTTTGTATTCAAAGTTATAAAATGAGTTTCTTCAAAATGCTTATTTCTTGCGACTAAAAGCATCTTACACTCTTTACGAGCCGGATATGCCAAAATATCAAATAAAATAATGCCAAATATAATGCGCATAACCGAAGCGATAAATCCCCCTGCCAAGATAATAAAAACATTTCTTAATTGATAACCGCTTGCCAGATATTCTATTAAAATCCAAAGAATCACTACGCCGCTCGTGCATCGAATAAAATCATTGAACATTCTTTTTTTAAACCGCTCCAAAGAATTGTAAAGCTCTAAAAGCTTTTGGTCTGAAATGTCAGGGAGGATATGTCCTTTTATTATATTATCATTAAGAACTTTATGAATTTTTTCCTCCCATTTTATCCCAAAAATTCTGAGAAGGCCGTGTTTCAAAAAAATAGATGATACAAAAATTGTGACCAATGTTAATGGAGCGAAAATAAGTACCATTACTGTGCCAGTAGCCTTGAAATCGGCTTTTTCTGCGATAATAAAAGCTCCAAAAATAGCAGCCAAAACTGCCATAAAAAGATCCACAATCGCTATAGACAAAGAGTAAGGAACTCCTTTTTTAAGCAACCAATTGAAAAATCCAAAAAACATAGATATATGATAAAATAATTTTTATAAACTGACTATTTTTATAATTCTTGTTCAATCCTTAATAGCCTATTGTATTTGGCCAGTCTTTCTCCTCTGGTTGGAGCACCGGTTTTGATGAAATTAGCTGAAAGCCCAACTGCTAGGTCAGCTATAAAATCATCATTCGTCTCTCCCGAACGATGAGAAACCATAATTTTCCATCCAAAAGATTTAGTTACTTTTGCCGCTTCCAATGCTTCAGTCACGGTGCCTATTTGATTGGGTTTTAAAATTATGCCATTGCATGCCTGCTTGTCTTTCGCTTGTTTTATTCTCTTTGGATTTGTGCACAAAAGGTCATCGCCGATAATAGTAATATTCTTTTTTGTTTGTTCGGTGATGGCCGCAAAACTAGTCCAATCATCCTGTGAAAAAGGGTCTTCAATGCCGATAATAGGATATTTTTTAACCAGATTCAGATAATAAGCCAATAGCTTTTCTTTGGTAAAAACAGCCTTTTTCATTTCATACTTTCCTTTCTTATAAAACTCGGAGGCGGCCACATCCAGCATAATTCCCACTTTGCCTTTATAACCGGCCTTGCTGATAGCTTTGACCAATAAATCAAGCGCTTGTTCAGCAGTAGTTAACGGCGGAGCAAAACCTCCTTCATCTCCGATATTAACGGCTGATTTGCCAAAATTCTTTTTCAAAATCTCTTTTAAAGAATGATAAATTTCCACGGCCACACGCAACGATTCTTTGAAAGAAGACATTCTGGGAGCAATCATAAATTCTTGGACAGCCAAATCATTGCCGGCATGCGCTCCCCCGTTGATGACATTAAAACTGGCGACCGGAAGTTTGCATTTTGATTTAGAAATTTCAGAAATATAGAAGTAAAGAGGAACGCCTTTAATAGCCGCCGCCGCTCGGCAGACAGCGATGGAAACCGGTAAAATTGCATTTGCTCCTAGGCGGGATTTATTCTCTGTTCCATCCAGTTCTACAAGCAGCTGGTCTATCTTTTCTTGATCAATAACATCCCTGCCTTTTAATTTCGGAGCTATAATTTGTTCAACATTTTTTATAGCTTTCAAAACTCCTTTACCATTATACCTCTTTGCTTTATCTCTTATCTCTTGAGCTTCATACTTTCCGGTTGAAGCCCCGGAAGGAACTGAAGCCCTAAACACACCACTCTCGGTGGTCAAATCAACCTCTACTGTGGGATTGCCGCGGGAATCTAGAATCTCCCGGGCAATAATTTTTTTAATTTTGCTTTTCATTTTCCAAATATTCGTAGGCTGAAAGAGCCGCTTTCGCGCCTTCGGCAGCCGCGATAATTACTTGCTTATATTTAATATCAGTAATGTCTCCTGCGGCAAAAATTCCCGGAGTGCGAGTCTGACAAGTTCTGGAATCAACTTTGACTTCTCCTCTTTCACTGAAATCAACAAACTCCTTAACCAAATTGCTTGCCGGAACACTGCCAATTTCCACAAAAACTCCTTCTATCGGAATTTCGTACAGTTTCTTCTCGGCATCGTTGTTATAGACAACAGACTCCACTTTTCCGTTTCCTTTTATTTCTTTTAATTGAACATTTAAAAAAACTTCAATTTTGCCGGAAGCTATGGCTTGCTGCTGGATAACTTCATCAGCACAAACCTTGGGAGCAAATTCAAATATGAAAGCTTTTTTCGCATATTTTATCAACTCCATGGCCGCGCCAAATCCTGAATTGCCTCCGCCAACAATTATCACTCTTTTATCTTTAAAAAAAGTGGCATCGCACAAAGGACAATAAGACACTCCCTTTCCGATAAACTTTTCTTCTCCTTCAACATTAAGCATGCGAGGACTTCTTCCTGAAGCAATAACAATTGCTGACGCTTCAAAAGAATTATTGTTTTTAGTGATTACTTTAAATCCCTTATCTGTTTTTGTTATCTCCACCGCTTCCTGCTCTTTAATCTCAATTTCAAATTGGCGCAAATGTTCAACAAACTTTTGCATAAGTTCATTCCCCGCAATATTTTTAAATCCGGGATAATTCTCAATATGCAAAGCTTTTCCTGTTTGGCCCACAAAATCAGAAGTAAGCAATAAAACATTTAGTTTTTTTCTGGCCGCGTATATCCCGGCCGTAATTCCCGCCGGACCGCCGCCGAGTATAATCAAGTCGTAAATCATAGTTTTAAGTTTTTGAGGTATTTTTTAAATTCTCCGTTAAAATCAGGATGAGATAAGGCAAACTCCACCACTGTTTTTAAATATTCAATCTTATTGCCGGTATCATAATATTTGCCGTTCTCAATTTCGCAGCCGTAAACAGGAAAGCCTTGTTTAATTAATTCGTTTACAGCGTCCACCAGCCAGATCTCTCCATCCTTGCCCGGATCCAATCCTTTTATAATCCCGAAAATTTCCGGAGGCAGAATATAGGCGCCGTGAGTGGCTAAATTAGAAGGAGCCTCGCTGGGCAAAGGTTTTTCCACAATCCTTTTTATCTTAAAAACATTATTCTCAACAGGCTCTGTCTCGGCAATACCATAACGGGACAGCTGATCTTCGCTTTCAATCCTGACAGCGGAAATAATCGTTCCTTTATGTTTTTCATACGCTTCCAGCATCTGGGCCAGCCTTGGAGGATTTGCTCCGATAAATTCATCTCCCCACATAACAGCGAAAGGTTCGTTGCCAACAGCCGACTCTGCGGAAAGAATTGGCACTGCATTGCCGTAGAACTTCCCTTTCTGTCTGATATAGATAAAATTAGCCAACTGAGCAATATCTCTAATTTGTTTTAGCTCTTTCTCTTTTCCCTGGGCTTCTAAGTGCTTTTCCAATTCAAATGAATGGTCAAAATGATCTTCAATCGCTCTTTTCTGCCAGCCTGTAACAATGATCACATCTTTAATGCCTGATTCAACCGCTTCCTCAACCACATATTGGATAACCGGCTTGTCTACTATTGGCAGCATTTCTTTGGGCATCGCCTTGGTGGCAGGCAAGAATCTTGTCCCCCAGCCAGCCGCCGGTATCACTACTTTATTAATTTTCATATATAAAAATCTGCCAAAAGATTTGACAGAGCATTATTAGTATTACTTATCAGTTTCTTTCCTTTTACGCAAAAAAGCAGGAGTGTCCCATTTTGTTTCCTGTTCTAGAAGTTCTTGTTCTGCTTCTTCAACCGCTTTTTTAATTTGCAAAGCGTTTCTCCTCTTTAAATCTTTTCCAACAATAGACTTAACAAGAGAGTTTTCGACTTTCTTAATCAAACTCTTGCCTTCTTCGGGCTGAAGATTATTTTTTTCCGGTTTAACAATTTTTTTAGCTTCGGGCTCAATAACTTTCTTCTCCGGCTGAACTTCCTTTTTTTCCGGTTTAACAATTAAATTTTTAGGCTTTGGCACCACCAAGCTGACAGGCTTCTTTTTGACTTTAACTTTTAAAATTTTCGGTTTTGTCTTTTGTTTGGGCTTGGAATCATCTTGTGGCAGCTCTTTTGATTTTTCTTTTTTTGCCTTGGAGGGCTGTTTTTTAACGGATTTTCCGAATGAACATCCTGTTGCCAACAATGTTATCTTTATCTTATTTTTAAGCTTATCGTTTTGGGAAATCCCAAAAATAATTTTAGCGTCAGAATTGGCTGACTCGGAAATACTGCTAGAGATTTGGGCAAGTTCGTTTAAGCCAAGATTTTTTCCGCCGCAGACATTGAATAAAACTCCTTTAGCTCCTTTAATATTATACGGGTACAGTGGATTGGAAGCTATTTTTTTCACTGCTTCTTCAGCCCGCCCATCTCCTTGGACTTCAATCGTATTAAGATAAGCCAATCTTCCTTTCCTTTCTGATATCGTTTTAAAATCGGCAAAATCAATATTAACCAAACCGGGACTGTAAATCATTTCGATTAATCCCTCTAAAGACTGGGATAATTTTTTATTAACAATGGCCAGGGCTTGTTTTAAAGGAGTATTTTTATCAATAACCTGGAAAATTCTCTCGTTAGGAATAATAGTAAAAGCGTTTAAATAAGGCCTTAATTTATCAAGACTCTCTTTGGCAATTTGAGCCTTTTTCTCGCCTTCAAAACTGAAAGGCATTGTAAATATTCCATATGTAATATTTTTAAGCTCCTTAGAAAGTTTGGCAAAAACAGGAGCCGCGCCGGAACCGGTCCCTCCCCCCAGCGAAGCCACAAAAATACAAAGATCATGTCCTTCCATTATTTTTTTGATTCTTTCCTTTTCTATTTGCGCCGCCTCTGCTCCTACTTCAGGTTGCATGCCCGCCCCCAATCCTTGGGTTAAACTCTGCCCAAATTGAAACCGTTTCACTTTATTCGGCAATTCTTTAAGAGCGTAAAAATCCGTGTTGGCCGCCACAAAATCCGCTTTTTTAAGCTTGGTCGCAATCTCGGAAATAATTGAGCTTCCTCCTCCGCCAATGCCAATCACTTTTATTTTCGTTCTGTGGCATTCCCCTTTAAGACTATCAGAAAGGCTGGCTTTTTTGGCCGGCTTCTTTACTAAAACTTTTTTTATGTTTTTTTTCCTAACCATAATTTTATCTTTATGGTTTAATTATATACTACATCCAGTCAATAAAGCAAGCTATTATTCTTCAATAAATTCTTTAAAATGTGGCTCCCAATCAGGATTAAAACTAATAGCCTCTTCTGCTTTTTCCTTGGCCAAATTATAATCCTCTGCTGCCTGGGCTATTTGGATTAGGTCTAAATATACTGAAACTGACGGTGCTGTCCGAGTCATTTCTTCAGCAAAAGGAATAGCCGCTATGGCTTTTTCCTTGGCCATATCATAGTTTCCCATCATCTGGGAAATCTGTATTATCACTTTATGGGAATGGATCACTTTTTCATTAAGTTGCAAGGCCTGTTCCGCCAAAGCAAAAGCAGCAACGAAATCTTTTTGATAAGCTTTTGTTTGCGCTAAAGTCCAATAACCCTGCTGATTAGTGGGACTGAGTTCAATAGTTTTATCAAGGATCTTTTCCGCTTCCACTAATTTGGTTGAATCAAACCGGCTGTAAAAATTATAAAATTCTCCCAGCTTAAGATAATTGCGGTAGTTTAAAGGAGCCTCTTCTGTGCTTTTTTTCAACTCTCCCGCTACAAAGGCAAGCTCTTTCTTTATATCTTCTTCCGACATTTTACCTTGTTCTCCGCTGTTGATATATTTTGTCGTATTATCAGCGAAAATTTCTCTTAACTGATATCTTCCCAAAGGAGAAGCATTGAGCGCTTTTTTCGCTAAATCAATTCTTTCGGTTGAAGTTGGAGCGCCTAAAGCGTAAATAATATAGCTGTCTGCTATTATCGGCTGGACTACAAACTTAATAAAAGAAAGCAGAAAAAGAGCTGACAACCCGGCAATTAATAAAGGACGCGGAGATTTAAAAACTGTATCCGTTGTTCTGGAAGGAGCCAACATATAGCTGAGAAAGCCCAAAACTAAAAACAGCATCATATAGCTTGAAACCATATCAAAAACAGTAAGATTTTGGATAAAATAGGCAACTAACAAAGTAGAAAAGATTCCTACTGTCCAAAAATCAAGCTTATCTTTAAAATACTTTCTCCAAAGAGCGTAAAAGACAGAAATAAAAATGCCTAAATAACTTAGTAATCCGATAATCCCGGAAGCGGCCAAGGTGTCAAAAACGATATTATGTGTTCGGTCAAACCAAATATCTCTGCCATATTCAGGCAGAAATATGCATGGCTCAAAGTGCTTTGAAAAAACCAAGTCAAAATTCTCCGGTCCCCATCCTAATAAAGGCCTTTCCATTAATCCCTGCCATGCCATTCCCCAAACCATTAAACGGTCTTTCCCCGCATTTTCCATAAACTTTTGTCTGACAAAACTGTCAGGCTGAAGAACTGAAAACATTGCTCCCAGCGCTCCCAAGGAAAAAACAGCCAGAAGAATAACGCCGACAAGTTTTTGTTTTCCTTGGCGGGTAAAAGCCAGCCAAAGCAAGGATAATAGAAATATGCCTCCCAAGAAGGACAAAGTAGATGCCCTGCCGCCGCTGAAGAATAAAGCTAAAAGAATCAAAGAAAAACAGGATAGAGAATAAATTTTAAACTTGTTTTGGCTGAATAAATAAATGGCGAAAAAGGCGTTGAACAGCAAATAAGTGGCCATAAATGAAGAATTCCCCAAAGTTGATCCTTGCCTGCTCATCTCGACAAAAGAACTGGCTCCTGCTTTAGCCAGCAAGCTTATTAAGCCTATTAAGACCGCCACAAAAAGAGAAACCGCAAAAACCTTATGCCAATCTTTCTTTTTTAAAACTGATGATGTAACTATAAAAAAGGCCAGTAAATGGAACCACATTAAAAGCCCTGTCATTCTTTCATATTTTGACCAGAAGCTGTAAGAAGGATCTGCTCCAAAAAGAGTGCTTAAAATTAAAACAAACGAAAATAAAGTTAAAGACACGGAGAGAAGATTGAATTTGGGACGATATTTAGAACAAGAAAAAACTAAGAAGAGATAGGCAAGGAAGATTACTTCAACAAAGCCCATGAAATAAAGGCTTTTGGGCCCCACAAAGGGGAAAAAAAAGTTGCCGCTTAAAACAAGAGGAGTAAATAAAATCAGATAAACGCCTTTAGTGATTATAAAAAGGCAAACTTTTTCCCAAGTTGACTGTTTTTCATCCTTTATTTTTAATTCAGGATTCAATTCTATCTCATCCCTCCTTAATTTTTTCTCTCTTGATTTTTTACCCATTATTTATTAATTTTCTAATTCCTTGTTTTAGAGAAATTTTAGCCTCAAAACCAATTCCCTGCTTAGCTTTGTCCGTATCCGCTAAAGTTTCGTAGACATAATTCTTAAAAGTGTTCTTTACATAAGTGGAACTTATATTAGTCCCCAGTATTTTATTCAAAAGAGAAACTAATTCATTTAAGCTGTAACATTCTCCTTTTCCCAAATTAAAAACATCATATTCAATATCAGAATTCATGCTCAGCATAAACCCGTCAATGATATCACCAACCCAAGTAAAATCGCGTGTCTGTTCTCCGTCTCCGAACAGCAATGGCTGGTTTCCCGCTCGAATCTCCCATAAAAATTGAGAAATAAGATTGGCAAAATCTTTTTTTGCTTCTTCGTGAGGGCCGTAAACGCTGAAAAACCTAAGGCCGATGGATTTGACTTGATAAAAATCGTAATAAAGCTTGGCAAGCCGTTCCATAAGATAACGCGCTTCAGTATAAAAATCTTTTATAAAAACCGGCATATCTTCCTTAAAAGGAGGCTTGTTGCCATTGTAAACGGAAGAAGAAGAAGCATAAATCAACCGACAGTTTTCTCTCTTAGCCAATTCCAAAACCTTAATAAACTCATTGACAGCCTCGCCGATAAGGAGCTTATTTTCACGATAAAGCAAAGTAGTGGAAGGCATTCCCAAATGGAAAATTCCGTCTAGATTTTTTAATTCAGGCAGTTCTAGGACATCCATTGCCGGCGCTTCAATAAACTTAACTTTGTCTTTGATTGAAGCAAGATTATCAAGGCTTCCGGTAGAAAGATTGTCCACTACAATAACTTCATGTCCTTCCTTTACTAAATTTTCAGCTAAATTTGAACCGATGAAACCGGCTCCGCCAATTACCAAATATTTCATAATTATTTTTTTAGTTCTTCAATTTTTTGAACCACATCAGTATTGCCCGGGTTCAACTCTAGCACGATTTCAAAAGCTTGAATAGCCAAGTCCTTTTCCCCTTTGGCAGAGTAAGCTACTCCCAAAGAATAAAGGGCGTTGGAATGGTTAGGCTGCACGGTAGCCACTGCCAAGAACCGGTTAATCGCTTCGTCTATTTGTTGATTATTAAAATACATTCTTCCTAAGTGAAATAAAATTTCAACATCAACGGCTGTTATTTTCTCCATTTCCTTTATGGCGGCTTCTATGTCTCCTTCTTTTTCATAACTGAAAGCTGCCTGCATTAAGGCATCAACATAGTCGGGCTTTAATTCCAAAGCTTTCGCAAACTTCGCCCTAGCTTCCTCTGATTCCATCAGTTTGCCCAATTCCGTGTAAAGCACTGGATTATTCGGTTCTAATTCAATTGCTTTTTCAAAAGATTTAAGGCTCCATTCCAGAGCATTTGGCGCTATTGACTGGATGTCCCTATAAAGCATTCCCAGAGTTTCCCAGACTATGACTCTATTAGGAGAAATTTCGCTGGCTGTTTTAGCTTGCTCTATCGCTTTGCCCACATTGGTTTGTATTAGCGCTAAACCCTCTTCGGAGGTTGAAATACCCTCCGCTTCCTTGACTTCGCTCAAATAAAGGCGGGCTAAAACCACTCTGTATTGAATCCGATAAGGATTTAAATTCACTATTTCTTCCAGTTTGTCAATCTGCGCTGCCCTGCTTTCAGCTTGCACATTTTTAATATACATCTTATCAGCGATATAGAATTTACCGGCAAAGAAATATAAGGCGCCGAACACTAAAGATATTATTATCAATAAAGTGCTCAACACTAAAGACAACTCTGGAAAGTCCGCGAAAGAGAATCTTTTCTCGGAATTCTTATCGGTCCAGCCGGCTACTGCCAAAGCCAGAATCAGCCAAAAAGCCAGGGCAAGGGCTGTATTTTGATAATAAACAAGATGGGATATCAACAAAGCTAAAAAAGCTAGAAACAAAGGAGCTTGACCTGCATTCTTCAGCTGTAAAAAGCGCAGCGAAACTGCCACAAAAGAAACAATCAATATCAGATAAGACAGTAAGCCTAAAAATCCGGTTGTGGCTAAAATTTCAAGAATATGGCTGGCCGGACGATCAAACCTTATCTGCCAGAGCTGATTTTGATTAAACTCTTGGGATCTGTATTTTGAAAAATCATAAGAAAAAGTTCCTATGCCTGAGCCTAGAAATCCTGTCTTGATGCTGTCTGTTGCTGCTCCCCAGGCAATATGAGAAGATTCTCCCTGGCTCAAAACCTGTTCTTGCGGCAAATCAAGATTAATAACTCTTTGGGGGATAATGGCAAACACCGCTGCTATGATTACCAAAAATATCGGTAGCAACAACCGATTTACATTCTTTTTAAAGATTCTTTTACTGATGGCAAAACCAACAAATAAGAGCAAGGTTATTAATAATACCAACCAAGCGGAAGTGAAATCGATAATCACTAATAAAGGCAGAGAAGCAAACAATATCAAAATACAAATAATGGTCTTAAATTTTGATTTTAAAGATTGAAAGAGTATCAATCCGGTCAGCAAAACAACAATAATGGAAAGAAATATTGACAAGCCTTCTAATGAACCGGCTGCGGGGTTAAAAGTTTTCTGGAAGACGAGACTGGGCAAATAGTTTGAAATACTGCCGGAAAGCTTCGCTAATACGCCAAAAACTGACAAATAGCTTAATAAGATTACAAAAAAAGTTGAGAAGATAAAAGAAGCTAATAATGATTCGGAGCTAATTGCTGCTTTCTTCGGTTCTTCCTTTTCTACACTCGCTGTCTCCTCTTTATTGTCTTCTTCTTTCTTTTCAAGTTTTTCGCTTTGAGTTGTTATTTTTTTCTTCTCGTTTTTCGCCTTGATCTTTAGTCCTGTATTATTAATAATTGTGAAAAATAACATTCCAAAACTTAACAATCCAATCAAGCCGTCAGAGAATCTTCCATAGAACCCAAGCAAGCTTGAAGTTTTGTCTGCTGAGAATACTGCGCTTAGAACAGCAATGAATAAAAAGACTAGAACAGGAATGTTTAAGGGTGTTTTTTTAATCCTGATCTCCTTGTCGGCTAAAACCATTTTACCGATCCAAGCCAAGAAAGCTAAAGAAGACAGGAAAAATAACAAATACTGCTTATTGAATTCAAATATCTCAAAAGAGAAAGGCAGCCAAAAAATAGGCAGTAAAAACACTAACAAGCAAAGCGAGCTCTTTATAACCTTATCAAACATGTTAGACATAAATACTTATTAAATTTTAACCTTTCAACATATTAGAAATCTTAATATCTTGAAACATTAAAATCTTTTATTTAAAAATGATTTAATATAATTTTACCTTAAATTTTAAAAAAATCAAACTATTCAAAATGGGTTGCCAAACCATTATTATAATCCATTAAAATCTGTTCTGCTGTACGGGCATAGCTGTAAATACGGACATCGTCAATAACGCCTGGAAATGGCTGCGATGATGTCTCTATACGATAGCCAATGCCTACTTTATTTGAGCTTGAAGGAGGCGTGCTATTATATACAAAGTCATCAACATAACTGCCGTTGACATATAGTTTTACTGTTTTAGTGGTTCCTCCTACTCTAGTGGCAACAACATGATACCAATCATCAGTGCCAAAAGTATAATCAAACTGATGACTGTTTCCGTCATTATAATCCGGACCATTGTAATAATTTAGTTTCTGAGACCAAAAAGTCAAATCATATTCTGTATTATAATGCTTTGATATCAGAGTTTCTCCGTGCAAATTTCCGGTGGGGAAAACCCATGCTTCTAAAGTTAAGTCTTCTGTAATACTTAAACTATCATCAGTCCCGCAATCAACATAATCATCAGTGCCATCAAAATTCAAGGCTGAACCATATTTGCCGTCAACCCAAACATCGGAGGTAGTTGTATTGCCGGAGCTGCCAAGAACCAAAGTCCCTTTATTGTGATTACCAGACTCATCATAAATAGTTGAACCGCTACCTTCGTCCATTTTCCAATGAGCTATTGGCTGTCCCTTATTATAATGGTAACTGATTTCTTCCGCGTTTAAGACACGGTTGTAGATTTTAACTTCATCAATGGAGCCATCAAGATATCTATCAGCCACGCCGTCTCCTCCAATTCTAAGAGTTGTTCCTTCTGTGTATGTAGAGTCAGTTCTAGAAACCTCTTCAACCCCATTTACATAACCTCTGCCCACTTCCCCATCAAATGTCAATACTAAATGTGTCCACTCTCCAACTGAAATATCAGACACGGAGGAAAAACCATTACCATTATTTCCATCAATACAAAATCTCCATTTAGTGCCGCCCCACACTCTTATACTCGGCCTATCGTCATTTCTCCATATTATATATTTCAAAGACCCATCATGGACGTCTGGCTTTGCCCATAATTCAACAGTAAAAACTGTTGGTATATTAATATCGCTGATATTGGAAACATAGTCATAACGGCCGTCAAAACTCAAAGCAGAATCATATTTCCCGCTACTCCAACTGGCCCCGTTGATAGTACCATCATTAGAATTATCAGAACTATCATAAACTGTAGAGCCTGAACTTTCGTTCATTGACCAATAACTTTCCAGCCCATAATCCATACAGCTAGCCGGGTCTTCGGAGCAGCTCTTGTCTGAAGTTCCCAAGTGTGCAGCTAGCCCGGTATTATAATCTTTTCTAATCTCCTCCGCTGTCCGCGCATAGTTATAAATACGGACATCGTCAACAGAACCATCAAAAAAAGCATCTGCTCCCGAATTTCTTGCCCCGATAATAAATGGATAATCAGATGTAACATTGATATTATCATTCCCGCTATCTGTCGCACTTAGTAACCCGTCTATGTATATTTTAAGATTGTCTCCTTCACGCAATGCAACAATGTGATGCCAATTATTATCATCAATGGTTTCAGTAGTCTCAGCCATATAGCTATTATTATCATCAAGTATAAAACGAATCTCGCCATAAGAATCTATAGAGTAACCGCTGTTTGCCGTAGAATCTGTCTTGCCCGCAAGAGACCGAAAGCTGTCTTCCTTTGTTTTAGCCCACAAAGCTATTGTGAAATCATTCGTTCCGAAATTTAAACTATCGTTGCTCCCGCAATCCACATAATCATTTATACCATCAAGGCTTAGGGCTAAGCCGTGTTTGCCCTCAACCCAAGCTGCCCCACTGATAGTGCCATTGTTATTATTATCAGCTTCATCATAGATTGTTGAACCGCTGCCTTCGTCCATTTTCCAATGAGCTACCGGAGCTCCTTTATTATAGTGGTAGCTAGCTTCTTCCGCGCTCAAGGCCCTATTGTAGATACGGACATCGTCAATCGTGCCCATCATGCTTATGAGCATTTTTAAATCAGTAGAATTTGATAAGTCATAGGAAGAGAATCCTGAATAGCTAAATTTTTCTACCCCATCTAAATATCCCTTATGATAATCACCGTCTCTAACCATTAAAATATGATGCCAGTCGTTATCTGACAAAGTGACAGTTCTTTGAGATAAACCTCCTCCACTTGATATTTTGTAAATAAGCACATTACTGTCGCAGTCATCAACAATATACCATCCGCTGTTATTAGATCCTGGATATTTATTGATCACATTCATCCAATTCCTAGTATCTTTTCTCTTATACCAAAGTTCAACCGTCATGTCTCCTGTTCCAAAATCTAAAATATCAGGATCGCCACAGTTAATATTTCCGCTTCCACGAGCCTTTGAGGCGCCATCTATTTTTCCAGTAGTCCATTCAAAACTACTGTCTATTGTTCCATTAATATCATTCCCTGAAATATCGTAAGCCGTGTTGCCGCTTGCTTCATCCATCGGCCAATAATTCACTAATCCATAATCCATACAGCTGGCAGGATCTTCAGAACAGCTTTTTTCTGAAGGCCCCAAATGGATAGCCATACCAGCATTATAGTCCAATCTAATTTCTTCCGCAGTTCGGGCATAGCTGTAAATACGGACATCGTCAATTGTGCCGTTAAAATTATCATCTAAGCCATAATCTGTGCCTATCCGTAGATCGCCATTATCTGTTCCAATTGTTCCAAGATAAGAACTTGACATTTCGATTAATTCTCCATTTTTATAAAATCTTGCAGGCCCATCAGTCTTATCCCATGTAACTGCAACATGATAAAAGCTTCCAATTTGCATATCCACTTGGGTCGTATTATGATTTATTTTTTGTGTGCCTCCTTCTTTTATATAAAAATTCAATTCTCCATCTGACTTTGCCCAAAACCAATAACCATCGTCTGCTAATAATTTCGTGGCTATCGGAGCGTTACTTGGACTAGTCCAAGAATCTGCTTTAATCCATGCTTCAATCGTAATCTCGTCAGCAATCTCCAAGCTTGCGTCATTCCCGCAATCAATATAATCATCCGTGCCGTCAAGGTTTAACGCTGAGCCATGTTTGCCATCTGTCCATGCATCAGCAACGGTAGTATTTCCGGAACTGCCCAGAGTCAGTGTTCCGTCATTATGATTGTCAGATTCATCATAAATTGTAGAGCCTGAACCCTCATCCATTTTCCAATGCCCTACCGGAGCTCCGCGATTGTAATGATAGTGAATTTCTTCCGCGCTTAAAGCACGGTTGTAGATTTTGACTTCGTCGATTGTTCCTTTGAAAAATGTTGTTGATCCTCCTCTTGAACCTATATGAAAATGGTCCGATCTATCAGCTATAATCTTGTCAGAAAAGCCAGTCCATGTATTTATTAAATTGCCATCCAAATATAATTTCACTTCTCCAGAAATATTATTGAATGTAGAGACTACATAATGCCAGTCATTGTCCGTCGGGCCAGTTATCTGTTTTTCCCCTGTTTCAGTAGAATCATTAAAATAATAACGAGTCATAATTTCATTATTATCTTCAATCCTGATTCTATATGCTCCTGTTTTTTCAAGAATAGTTTGAAATTCGTTGTTTTCTCTTTTTTTAAACCACCCTGACAATGTTGCTCCAGTGGTTAAATCTAATGTGCTTGAGTCTGTTGCGCACATATAATCATTACTACTGTCAAACTCTAAAGCGCCTCCGTGTTTACCGTCGGTCCACTGAGGGCTGTTGTATAAGGTTCCATTATTCCCATTCCCTGAAGCATCATAGGCTATAGTCCCGCTGCCTTCGTCAAAAGACCAATAGCCAACCAATCCATGAAGAAAAGTATTGTCAGGAATAGTATCCCCTCCTCCGAAAAACCCATTTATGCCTATAGCTAAACTAGCAGCTGTTAAAATAACAGCTCCTAAAGTAAATTTAATAAGTTTTTTCTTTTTGCTCTCCATAATCTGTTCTTCAAAGGAGCTTCGTCCTTTTAGTTTGAAGGAGTATCTGTTTGAACAATGTCATCTTCTGGTAGATCAGGTTCTGGTTCGGGCTCTGGCTGAGGTTCTGGTTCAG
>JAGLPU010000011.1 GCA_023137175.1 Candidatus Parcubacteria bacterium
ATTGTTCCCAAAACAAAAAAGTTCTATTAATGGATCTTGATGCTGATTGTCCTAATGACCACTTAATTCTTTCAATTGAACGCCAGAAAGAAAAAGAAGTTTCGGTAATGATCCCGGATATTGATTTCAATAAATGCCTCAAATGCGGCAAGTGCAGCGAGGTTTGTATGTATAAGGCGATTGTTTATATTAAAGACAAGAACCCGATCCTTATTCCAGAACAATGCAACGGATGCGGCGCTTGCGCCATTACCTGCCCAGTTAAATGTATTGACGAAAAAAAGAAGATCATTGGAACAATTTATTCAGGTAAAAGAGACAACATCACCTTGATCTCCGGTGATCTAAAACCGGGAGAACCTTTGTCAGAATTTATCGTTAACGCTGCCAAAGAATTTGCCAAACCAAAAGAAAAAGATCATGATCTGATCCTGATCGACACTGCCGCCGGTACTCACTGTGATGTAATCTCTGCAGCAAGCGAATGCGACTTGTCTTTGGCTGTTACCGAACCCACGCCTCTAGGAGCTCATGATCTAAGGCTGATATTGGATCTGTTAAAGATCCTAAAAGTTCCAACTAAAATTATTATCAATAAGGCAACTGTTGGAAACAAAAATCTTATAGAAAAAATAGCTCAAGAATATGAAATAGAGATTCTGGCTGAAATTCCTTATGAAAGATCTATTGTTAAAGCTTATTCAGCCGGAGAGCCGGTCAAACATGAAAGGATTGAAGAAATAGCCAAGTTATTAAGAATATGAAAAGAATAACAATACTTTCAGGCAAAGGCGGAACAGGCAAGAGCACTATTAGCTCTTC
This sequence comes from Candidatus Parcubacteria bacterium, assembly GCA_023137175.1. Lineage (GTDB taxonomy): Bacteria > Patescibacteriota > Minisyncoccia > Minisyncoccales > JAGLPU01 > JAGLPU01. The sequence continues at coordinate 823 of JAGLPU010000011.1, forward strand.
TTTGGCAGTGCTCTTGTCTAAAAACAAAAAAATTATTGCTGTTGACTGTGATGTTGATGCTCCCAACCTTGGCCTTTGTTTGGGTATAGAAAATAATGACTATCAATGGAAATCCGTAGAAACCGGCTATAAAGCGATATTAATTGAAGAAAAATGCATTCACTGTGGACAATGCCATGATATTTGCAAATTTGGCGCTATTTCATGGAATGAGAAAAAGAACCAGCCGATATTTAATAGATTATTGTGCGAAGGATGCGGCGCCTGTAAATTGATCTGTCCCGTTCAAGCGATTGAACTTATTAAGGTTAAAAACGGTAGGATTGGTCATGCTAAAACTGCTTATGGATTTAATATAGTAACCGGACAGTTGGAAATGGGAGAATCAGGCTCGGGCCAGATTGTTCTTTTTATTAAGACCAAGGCGGAACATCTTGCCCACGAAGAAAGCGCTGACATTTTACTCGTAGATTCTGCCGCCGGCATTGGCTGCCCAGTTATCGCATCCATAAATGGTTCTGATTATGTGATAGCTGTTACAGAGCCAACACCAAGTGCTTTAAGCGACCTAAAAAAAGGGTTACAGGTTGTTGAGTATTTTAAGATTCCTTATGGTTTGGTGATAAATAAGTTTGACATCAATGAAAAATTCAGCAAAAAGATTGAACAATTCGCCAACGAAAATGATATTCCCCTTCTTGGCAAAATTCCATATGACGAAGAATTTGTTAATGCTTTGATAAATTTAACTCCAGCCGTCGTCTGGAACAAAAAGTTTGAATCCGTATTTCAAGAAATAATAAAAAACACGAGCTTAATGGAATAAAGCTAATCTTTCAAAACAATGGAAAATATAGAAATCATTTACGAAGACGATAATCTCCTTGCAGTTAATAAGCCTGCCGGAATAGTTGTTTTCCCGGAAGGCAAATATCAGGGGAAAACCCTTATTGATTGTCTGATAGAGGAACGCCCAAAGTTAAAGAAGGTAGGCTCTCCCCCTCGCTACGGAGTGGTTCATCGCTTAGACAAAGACACTTCGGGAATACTCTTGATTGCTAAAAATGACAAAAGCATGGAATTCCTGCAAAAACAATTCCAAGAAAGAAAAGTATTCAAACTTTATACCGCTTTAGTAGTGGGAAATTTGGAAAACGAACAGGGGACAATTGAAACTTTAATCGGCCGTTCTCCTAAAGACCGCAAAAAACAAAAAGCCTATTCAGCTTTGGAAGCAAAAAAAGGATTAAGAACAGCTGTTACCAAATATCGGGTCTTGCAAAAATTCGAAAATTATGGCTTAATTGAAGTTGAAATCAAAACTGGCAGAAAGCATCAGATAAGATGTCACTTCAATTACTTGTCTCATCCGCTAGCCGGAGACAAGATTTATGGCTTTAAAAACCAGTCTTGTCCGCCAAGTCTAAAAAGACATTTTTTACACGCTGGCCACTTGAAAATAAAGCTATTGAATGATAAGATATTAGCACTTAATTCCGAACTGCCGGAAGATTTAGAAAAAGCATTAAACGAAATTAACTAGAAAATTATGGCTATTATTACAGCAATCATTAAACCTAATTTGAAACAAAATTTGCCGGACATTCGTCCCGGGGACACTGTTCGCGTCCAGCAAATAATTAAAGATAAAGACAAAGAGAAAATCCAAATTTTTGAAGGATTGGTTTTAGCTAGAAAACATGGCAAAGGAATAAACGCCACTATCACTGTTAGAAAGGTTATGTCCGGAGTGGGAGTGGAAAAGGTCTTCCCTATCCACACTCCCATGATCAAAGGCATAGAGATAGTAAAACGAGGTAAAGTAAGAAGAGCTAAACTTTATTATCTAAGAGAGGCCAAGGGAAGAAAAGCAAGACTTAAGAGAAAAGAAATCAAAGAAACTGAAAAAACAAAATCAGAAGAAGTGGGAGAGAAACCAAAAAAAGAATTAGTAAAAGAAGTTGAAGAGGTAAAAACAGAAGAAATAAAACAACCGGAAGAAAAAACAGAGACTGCAGAAGTAGTTGAAAAACTGGAAGAAAAAAAAGAAGAAAAAAAATAAAGTCCGACTTTTAAAACAGAATAAAGCTCAGTGAAAGAGTAAGCCCAGGTGGTGGAATTGGTATACACACATGGTTGAGGGCCATGGCTCTTTTGAGCGTGCGGGTTCAAGTCCCGCCCTGGGCACATAAATAAGGACGGCTAGCTCAACGGTAGAGCATCGCATTTACACTGCGGAGGTTATAGGTTCGAATCCTTTGCCGTCCACTATTTATAATTGAACCCTTATGTTATAATATTTACATAAATAACATACTGGTTCAGTTATGAAACTAAAAGAAAAAAATCTATCTAGAAAATTACGACTACAAGGATATTCGATAAACGAAATTTGTCGAAAATTAAGCTTGGCCAAAAGCAGTGTAAGCATTTGGGTACGAGATATAAAACTAACAACAACTCAAAAAGAAAATTTATCTAGTAAAGGAATTAAGAAGGAAATAATAGAAAGAAGAAGAACTACTAGGTTGATAAGGGAGAATGCCAAGAGACAAATCATTATCAATGAAGCAAAAGAAGATATAGACAGTTTGTCTAAAAAAGATTTATTCCTTATTGGAATAGCCTTGTATTGGGCTGAAGGGAGTAAATCCCAAAGAAATGCTGTTAAATTTTCCAACAGCGATTCAAGAATGATAAAACTGATGATGCGATTTTTCAAAGATATTTGTCGAGTTCCCGAAAAAAAGCTGAAAGGCTATATCCATATTCACCATCATTTAGATGTAAAAAAAAGTGAAGATTATTGGTCATCCATTTCTAAAATTCCATTAAGTCAATTTTATAAAACTTACCGAAAACCAAATAAAGGAAGTCAAAATAAAAAGGACTCGTTACCATTCGGCACTTTTGATATTACTATCTGTGATACTAAATTATTTTTAAAAATTCAGGGCTGGATAAATGGTATATGTAAAATGTCTGAAATTTAATTCTAATTATTTTGATAAAGAATACTTGTAATTTTCTTAATTTCTTGATAAGCTTCTAAGTATATTTGAAGATTTTTAGAGAAATATGCCGTGATAGCTCAGGCAGTAGAGCGCAGCTCTGAAAAAGCTGAGGTGACTGGTGCAAGTCCAGTTCACGGCACAATATAATAGTGCGGGTGTCGTATAATGGTTATTATGTGACCTTGCCAAGGTCGAGACGGCAGTTCGAATCTGCTCACCCGCTCCAACTTAAAACCCAGTCCTTTCAAGGACTGGGTTTTAATTAGTAGATTATTTAGAATATTTTTCTTGAAAATAGGTTTCCAGTTCTTCAATTTTAATTCTTTCCTGCTTCATACTGTCACGATCCCGCACTGTCACATCATCAGCTTCCAGGCTGTCAAAATCAACCGTGACACAATAAGGAGTGCCTATTTCGTCCTGTCTGCGATATCTTCGTCCGATACTGCCGCTACTGTCAAACTCGCACATATAGCTCATTTTGAGCTTATTATAGAGCTCTCTGGCCTTATCAACAAGCTCTGGCTTATTCTTAACCAGAGGAAAAACAGCTATCTTGATCGGAGCCAGTTTTTTGGGAAATTTCATTACCACTCTGGTTTCTCCCTTGACCTCTTCTTCCGTGTAAGCTTCGCAGAGAACAGCGAAAAAAGTCCTGCCAACTCCGGCGGAAGACTCAATTATATGAGGCATATAGTTCTCTTTGGATACTTGATCGGTATAGGACAAGTCTTGGCCTGAGAATTTAGTATGCTGGGACAAATCATAATCGCTGCGCGCATGTATTCCTTCCAACTCTTTAAATCCAAAAGGAAACTGATATTCTATGTCATAAGCTTCCTTTGCGTAAAAAACCAGATTTTCGTGCTGCAGCCATCTCAAGTTCTCTTCCTTGATTCCTAAGTCCAGATAAAACCGCCATCTAAAATCCTTGAGTTTTTCGTATTCTTCCATTTCCTTGTCCGGGTGGACAAAATATTGCATTTCCATCTGTTCAAACTCCCGTGTTCGGAAAATAAACTGGCGAGCAGTGATTTCATTGCGAAAAGCTTTTCCTATTTGAGCAATACCAAAAGGAATCTTAACCCGAGTTGAATCCAACACATTCTTATAGTTCACATATATTCCCTGACAGGTTTCTCCCCTAAGATAAGTTGGTTCTTTAGTCCAGTCTTCGGCAAAATTACCCAGATTAGCCTTAACTAATAAGTTAAACTTTTTAACATCAGTAAAATCGTTTTTGCCGCAATGAGGACATTTAATTTTTTCTTTGTTTTCCGCAAAGATTTTATTAATCTCTTCTTCGTCCATTTTCTCGTCAGCAAACACTTCAATCGTTTCAAGTAAGTGATCAACTCTTAGCCTGGCATTGCAGTTCTTGCACTCGGCCAAGGGGTCGGAGAAACCAGACACATGGCCGCTGGCTTCCCAAATTTTGGGATGCATAAAAATACTGGAATCCAAACCGACAATATCCTCTCTTAATTGCACCATGGCTTTCCACCATTCCCGCTTAATTGCGTTAGCTACTTCAACCCCATAAGGGCCGTAGTCATAGATAGCGGCAAAACCGCCATAAATTTCTGAAGAAGAAAAAACAAATCCCCTTCTTTTACATAAAGACACTATTTTTTGAATTGAATCTTCCATAAGTTTTTTTGCTTGTTTAATGAATGAATAATAATTATGTTATTAAAAAACCTCGTTCCAATAATCCAGATTAAAATCTACAGATTACTAGAACGAGGTTTTGTCTCGCGGTTCCATCTAGTTTCCCCGCAAAAGCGGGACGCCTTAATTGTTTTTACCGGCTATTTAAGGGACGCCAATCTCCCAACCAGCTATGTTTTATCTATAGCAAGAACCAATAAAATGGTCAACTTTCCAAGTAATAAACGGCTTGTTTAAAAACCAAAAAAGACTTTCTGTATCTCGCACCTTTAAGCTGTAAGCCAAGTTTCTTAAACAGCATCTTCCACTCTTTATCACTTTTGTTAGTATGGGGATGTCCTACAAATTCAAAATTGAGGAGGCTGTCTGCAAAAAAAGTTAAGTATTTATGGAATATATTCACATAAATATCTTCTATAATAATAATCTTTTTGGAAACACGCTGAGCTTCTTTGATAATATCTTCAGGGATAGGCGTGTGATGCAGAACTGTTAGGATGAGTGAAACATTAAAACTATTATCTCTAAACGGAATTTTACCAGTTTTATAGATAATTGGCTCCACTCCATCAACGAAACTCAAGTTTTTGACATCTAAGGGTGTTACTTTAAACTGTTTTTCCGTTAAAATTGCGCAGACATTACAAGTTCCGGCCCCAATATCTATGATACTCTCTTTCTTGTCTAAATGTCGATAAATCTCTTTTAAAAGATCTTTTGCCCTTTGTTCGCCCAACCTACAGACAACCTTCCGACAAAAGTCATTTTTCTGTAAAAACTCTATTATCATAATTATTTAGTATAGCTCTTATTTTTGCCTTTTTCAACCAAAAAGGGTTGACAAATATATGGAAATAAGCTATTATGATGATACCTCCTTTCAGGAGGTTTTTAAATGAAAAAAATTATCAACAAATTCCTCTTTCTGAAAAGAAGAGCAGGATTACATATCTTAACCCTTGTGGCAATGACGATTTTAGCAGGATTCTTCTTTTTTCTTAAAACTGAAATGGGAAAAGCTCAGGATCTATTAGAAAAACCTGAGAATTTTCCTGAATTCTCAATAGTCCAAGAAAATAGCTTTCTGCCGGTTGCTGACCCTTTTGAACCTGAAGGAATTGAAATAGTCCAGCAGTTTGAAGTAGTTGTTACTGGTTATTCCAGTACCCCCTGCCAAACCTGGGGAAACCCTTTTATCACTGCTTCTGGAAGCTGGGTTGAAGACGGAATTATAGCGAACAATCTTCTGCCTTTCGGAACAAAAGTCAGACTTCCAGAGCTTTATGGGAACAAAATCTTTGTAGTAAAGGATAGAATGAATTCTAGGAAAAAAGACTACAATATGGATATTTGGTTCTCTTCCACTCAAGCAGCTCTTAACTTCGGCATAAATAAGACATACGTGGAAGTGATTGAAGAGACTGAAGCCTAATAACAAAAAGCCCTTGCAAATCTGCAAGGGCTTTTTGTTATGGTGCCGCGGGTGGGACTTGAACCCACAAGAGATTGCTCTCACGTGATTTTAAGTCACGCGTGTATGCCAATTCCACCACCGCGGCATATCTTGAGGCCAGGGCGGGATTTGCACCCGCGCATATTGGTTTTGCAGACCAATGCCTTACTGCTTGGCTACCTGGCCATCTCTACTTTCTAGTTTATTGATTTTAACTTTTTTGGCAATAGGTACTACTCTTTTTTAATCTTTTCTAAAAGTTCATCAATCTTCGCAGCCCGGACAACTTCCTTTTCCTCGATAAACCTAATCCGCGGAACAGACCGAAAAGCCAAAGATTTATTCAACTTCTGTTGAAGACCGTAGACCAATTTACGCAAGACTCTAAAAACTTTTTCCGATTGATTGTCCGGCATCACACCAACATATACCTGCGCCTGATTTAATCTTTCAGAAGTTTCTACTCTGGTTATTGTTACTAAAACTCCAGGAAAATCAATCTCTTCAAAAATAATCCGTGACAATTTACGCCTTACAAGCTCATTGACTTGAGAAACTCTTTTAGTCATTAAAGTTCTGCTTTAACTTTTTCTTTTGTGTAAAAAACTATAATATCTCCTTCTTCCACTTTAGTATTTCCTTCATAAAGTATTCCTGCTTCGTCCCCTTTTGTCGCCACTTCGATGTTCTTCTTATTTTTTTGTAGATTAACAACCTTGCCTTCCCCAATTTTTTCATCGTCTCTAAAAATTTCAATCAAAAAACCTTTTCTAATCTCTCCTTCAATAATCTTGCCTCCAACAATTTGGCGTCTCTTTTCGGTTCGAAAAACTAACAAAGTTTTCATTTTTCCCATATCTTTACGAACTACTTCTGCTTTTAAAATTTTCTCCATTATCTGACGCAATGACTGCACTAATTCATAAATAATTTCAAAGTTGACTATTTTAATTTTCTCTTTCTTCGCCAGTATCGCAGCAATAGGATTTGTTTTCACTCGAAACCCTAAGATTTTAGCCTTAGCGGATTTTGCCAAGTGCACATCGTTTTCATTAATTTCGCCTATATCCTTTTTCAAAATTCTTAAAATAACTTTTTCCTGGGGAAGCTTTTTGATTATTTCTTCTACTGCTTCCACTGATCCAGAAACGTCTGCTTTTAGAATTAAATTTAAAACCTGCTTGCCTTCTTCGGCAAAAAACATTTCTCTTTTTTCCTCTTTTCTGCTTTTTATGGCAACATAATCCTGGGCAGCACTGATATTAGAACAAACTTTAAATCTCTCCCCAACTTGAGGAGCTGAGTCAAACCCAAGAACTACTACTGGAGCAGAGGGGAAAGCTTTTTCAATAGAATCTCCTTGCCAGTTTTCCAAGCTTCTAATTTTGCCAAAAGCAGAATGAGTGGCTAGAGAATCTTCTTTCTGTAAAACTCCATCAGTTAAAAGTAAAGTTGCTGTTAAGCCCTTCTGACTATTTAGATAGGCTTCAATAATCACTCCTTCGGCCGGCTTGTCTAAACCTGCTTTAATATCTTCCATTTCTGCTACTAATAAAATCAACTCTACAATATCTTGAATGCCTTTTCCGTCTTTAGCCGAAACATTAATTGAGGGTACTTTTCCTCCCATTGATTCTACTAAAACATCTTTTTCCGCTAATTGGGTTTTAACCATTTCTGGATTGGCTGCCGGCTTGTCAACTTTATTAATAGCCACAATCATAGGGATACCCGCCTGTTTAATATATGAAATAGCTTCTTTGGTTTGCGGTTTTATTCCTTCTTCGGCAGCAACTACCAGGATAGCAATGTCAGCTACTTTGGCCCCTCGGGAACGCATGGCGGAAAAAGCCTCATGGCCTGGAGTATCAAGAAAAGTAATTTTCTTGCCTTGATGCTCAATTTCATAAGCTCCGATATGCTGAGTAATACCGCCTGATTCTTTAGTGGTAATTTTAAAATCTTTTATCGCTTCCAAAATAGAACTCTTGCCATGATCAACATGTCCCATTATCACTACCACTGGCGGACGGTTTATTAAATTTTCTTTCGTTTTCTTTTCCATAATACTTTAAGTTTATAGAATAATATCACTTCTACTGTCTCACTGCTTTTTGAATCGCTTGCTTTTCTTCTTTAGAGAAAAGATATTTAGACTCACCTTTTCTCACCGGCTTACCATAAATCCGGCTAAATTCCTTGCCATAATGAGAAGTGATAATAAAGCCGGAATTTTTCGCATCAAGTAGAGCGATAGAGAAGCTTTGGTCACTGCCAACTTCATTAAAAGGGTTAAATCTCACTGTTCCTATTTTCTGTATGCTTTTTTGGGAAATTTTAGTCAATTCTGCCATTTCTCCCATGATCTTTTCTATATCTTTTTTTTGTTTTTCTACTTTTTCAATTTGGCTGATTAAAACTTTTTCCAGATTTTCCTCCTCTCCCTGCAGCATTGTGTCTATTCTTTTTTTTAGTTTAAAAATGCAACAAACTAAAAATAGGTTAAAAACAAACAAAACTCCTAAAATTATATATATTAAATTATTTAAAATAAATTCCTCCATTTTATTTTTAATTTTTAAAACTATTTGCCTCCGCTCTGCAAGAAAGCGGAGGAGGTGAGATTCGAACTCACGGTCCCGCTAAAGCAAGACAATGGTTTTCGAAACCATCCCTTTAAGCCACTCAGGCACTCCTCCGCCTTCTCACGGAACAGGCCGTGTACACAACTTAATTTATCACTTTTTAACCAATTGGTCAATTCAAATTAAGGGAAAATCATTATCCCGGGAAATTTTGGTTGGCAAAAAAAAGGGAAAATTATTTCCTAGAATATAGGTTAAAGGAACCGATATCCTTGCTTTATATAGCTTAGGCAAAAAAAACCTTCTAGCTTTTTGGCGATATTTCCCAAAATCAGGAAAACTCTCCAGTAAAATATCAGCTGCGGTCAGACCCCAGATTACTCCTCCCCCGCTCCAGGGCTTAGTTAGGCCCATAGCATCTCCACAAAGAGTTGTTTCTCCTGTCTTGGGAAGTATCAAACCTTGAGGGATTAGAGCCGCTTCTATCTTCTCACTGGCTGGAATATTTTCTTGAGAAAGGAATTTGTCAAACTCTTCTTTGACTGATTCAATCTTGCCTATTGCTCCGTATTCTACATTCTTTCCCCGAGGAATCTTCCAGCAAAAACCGGAATCAATCGGCCAAGTGTCTACCTGTTGGGAATAGTCTTCTTGAGAATGGAAAACCTGCAGCCCTAAACGAAAAAATGGTTGTGACAAGCCCAACTTCTTTCTTGTTGCAGATAAAGCCCCGTCACAGCCAATAACTCTATTAAAACCGGGAGGAACTGTTGATTGTCCAAACAATATCTCCGCTCCGGAATCTTGGGCCAAAGAAAACAAAAAAGTATTAAGCTTTTGCCGGTCAACAATAAGATGAACCGGCTTCATGTTTAAAGTTATTTTCTTTTTGGGAAAATGAATCAAACAGCTGTTGATTTTATGTTCAATTAAATTCTCATCCAAAGGAATGAAATTCCGCAAGCGCCCAGATATCAATCCGGAACAAACCTTTTTTTCAATTTCATTCTTTTTCTCAAAAACAACCACTTTGTGTCCCAACTTACTTAATTTCCAAGCTAGATAGAGACCGACAGTCCCAGCTCCCACAATAGCTATTTTGAATATCTTATCCATAATCCTTTATAGCAAAGCTTATATGAAATAACCACAAGACTCTTTCTGCTGTAATTTTATATTTTCAACTGCAGCTTTGTCAAACTGGCGTAAAAAGATTTTTGCTATAGCTACTGTTATACCTCAAATTTTTTACTTGTTTTCCTTGCCTCACTTAAAAATCTAAAATTTCGCAACGAAAAAGTCTTATGGCCATCTCACTGTAAAAAAAGAGCGGCTTTTGAATAAGCGCCGCTATAAAATTCTATTTTGGAGAATGTCCAAGATTGGAGTTGATCGGAATTCTCTTTTTACAAAGAGGACAATCTTTCTTCTTCCAAGATTTCAGTCTCTTATTAATAAGGCTCTTGATCCGAATACCGCCAATAGATGTCATCCCGCCCCTATTAAAAAGAGCGGTAATGGAAACTATCCTGCCTCCTGCTTTCTCAACAGCTTCCGCTGTTTTTGCGACAGATGTTCCAGTGTTAATAATGTCCTCCACTATCAACACTCTTCTCTCATCAACTATCTTGTCATAGCCACGCCTAATAACAAATCTACCATTGTCTTTGTCCGCATAAGCAAACCAAATTTTGAAAAAACCCATTTTAGTCAATTGGTAAGCGACTCTATTCGCTAAAATAGCTCCACCTACTGCCGGACCAACAACCATATCTATGTTTTTTTTCACAAACTTTTTGGCAAACTCTTCAGCAAGTTTTTCAAGGTTTTCGGTATCCAAATAAACTGCATCTTTGTTTACATAGATATCGCTATGCTCTCCAGAAGCAAGTTGAAAGTGTCCATTAATAACAGCTCCGCATTTTTCCAAAATTTTCATTATTTCTCTTTCATCCATTTTAGTCACCTCCTAAGTGATAATCTTTTTTAGTTGACCTGTTTTCAGGGCTTCTCTTATTTCCAACATTGTTAAATCGATTGGAGATTCTATTTTTTGGCCATGGATTATAGATAATCTCCTCATTTCAGGCGAAGTCGGGCCTACACAAGGACACCCAGGAATACGCGGCGATACATCAAATACCACAAATTCAAGACCGTCTTTCCCTTCGGGAATCGCGCCCTGAAGCGAAAACAATCCGATTATACCCGGAGGGTATTCTTTTTTACATGTTTCGACAAATTTCTCTGCTGCGTCATAGACCAATATCTTTTTTGATTCACGCATAGTCATGCCATGATGCCCAATCTCTTCATTCTTTATAGGAATGTCTATTTTTAGTTGGTCTCTTGCCGGAAGATTAAGAAGGCCCATGAGGTTTGTCTGGATCCTGTCTTCAAAACCGGCAAAGTCTATTGTGCCAAGGGTATCTAGGGTATAGCTTTGAAAGTTGGCATTGAATCGGGGAGCTATTATAAACTCCTCTATCCTGGCGTCTTTTAGTTGACTCTCGTCTATGATATCTTGTTTTATCAACTTTCTTGATTGCATTTTGTAGTCTTCGCAGTCCTTTGCGTAGAAAAAGGCACGCTCCAATGGATTATGTTTCTGTTGGATTTTGATTATTGCTAAAGCGTCTATATCTTCCGGTCTTTTGTAGTGCTTGGGTGTTCTTATGCCTGCTTTTCTAAGAAGGTCATACTGATTATTTGTAGCTGTGCGCTCTTCTGCCCGCAAAAGAAATCTGTTACCGTAGATAGGCACCCTGAATCTGTTTTCAATATTGTCATATCCAGTATAAACTGAAAATGAGCGATTTGGAATAAATATTGTATTCAGCCTATTAAGCTTATCTTGTATTCCAGGGTCTATTATATCCTTAAAGGAATCAAGGATAATCGTGTTGTCAAAAAGTTCAGGACTGTATCTTGTATAGAGTGCGTCACGATTTTTTTCGCATACCAAAACTGTTCTAAAGCCAGCGGCTTTTGCGGAAACACCAATATCTTCGGCTGAGTGCGATCCAAAAATCCCGATTGTTATATCTTTTTTCTCTTTAGCTCCCCATGTTTCGACTACTTTTTGTATATCTTCTCTTTTTATTCCTACCATTTTTATCAATCCTCCTTTTTAGTTGTGAAAGGGCTGTTGCGAAATGGATTCTTTAGCCATCTCTCCTTTTCTTTAACCTAAAAAAACTGTCTTGGCAACAGTCTTTTGATGAAAAAGAATAATTATCTTAATGAGATAATCGTCTAACTAATTTGGGAAGACGAAGAAAACTGAGGTTACCAAAACTTCCACCTTCTAGAGCCCTCTTCAATAGAGGCGGGGCAACAAAAGTTGTTATTATAATAACTGCCACCAGGGCTGAATAAACATCTTGGGTAACTAGACTATGAGCCAGTCCAAAATTAGCAAAGATAAGACCAACCTCTCCTCTGGGCAACATGCCAAAACCCACTGCCGCTTTAGACACTTCTTTATCAAATACGCCTAGGCCGGAAAGAAGTTTTCCTAAAAAGGCGATTACTGTAAGCGCCGCTATAAAAGGAAGCATTTCTAAATTAAAAAGAGATCTTAAATTTACAGCTGCTCCAGCCATGACAAAAAATATCGGAGCAAAAATTTGTGTCAGCACATGAGTTCGATAATGAATAATTTTCATATGCTCTTTTCTTTCCATAATAAGGCCAGCAGCAAAAGCTCCCACGATAGTAGCTAGTCCTAGTTGAAGTGAGACATAAGACATTAAGAGCGCAAAAACAAAGGCGGTAACAATATATGTTCGTTCCAATTTTATTTTATTGACAAAACCAATGATTCTTTCTTCAAAAAGTTTTCCCACAACAACTAGAAAACCCAAAAATGAAACAACCATTAAAACTGTTTTCATTATATTTAAGGGAATTACTTGTCCAGTTGCAACCATGTCGGCCATAACTGAAAGAAGCAACAATCCTAAAACATCGTCAATAATAGCTGCCCCTAAAATTATTTTTCCTTCTTTTGATTGACTCTTGCCCATTTCTCCCAACACCCTGACTGTCAAGCCCACACTTGTTGCCGTTAAGGCGGCTCCAATAAAAAAAGCCACTTTCATGTCCAGATTGGTGAAGGTAAGGATATAGAGCATTCCTAGCATCAAAGGGACAACAACCCCTATGATGGCAACTACTAAAGAACTCCAACCTGTTTTTATCAGTTCCTTAATTTTAGTTTCCACCCCTACTTCAAATAAGAGAACAATAACTCCTAATTCTGCTAAAAAGATTATTATTTCATTATGAATATCAATCAACCCTAAAATACTGGGGCCAATTAAAAGTCCGGCGATTAATTCGCCTAAAACCTTTGGTTGCTTTATTTTCTCAAAAACCAAGCCCATTGATTTTGCCGCTATCAGCAAAATTACCAGCTGCATCAGCACTTCTGAAATTAATGCGTTGTCCATAAATATTTAATCGTTAATTTTAAAAACATAAGATTTGTTATACTCTTTTCTTTTAATTTTGCAATACCTATTTATTCACAAGTAAAAAACCGTTTTTAACAACGGCTTTTAAGCTTGCTTAATATGATTAAATAAAGCTGATTAAATAAGGAAGTGCCACGAATGTTCCTATTGAACTACCTAAATTTGCTAAAGCGGCCACTAAAAGAATCCGCGAAATCCTATTTTTATAAAATCCGGAAAAATTAGTTATTTCATTAAGGTTTTGGAAATCTCTCACTCTCGGCTCTCTTAATTTTGCCTCAACCAGCCCAGCCACAATACCGGCGCCAATGGTAGGATTAAGAGAAGTGAAAGGCGCGGCAATAAAAGCGGATAAAACAGTGAGAGGATGGCCGAACGCAATCATTGTTCCCAGCGCAGACAAAACTCCATTGATCAAAAACCAATATGCCAACATAGTGAGGGTTAATTCGACAGATTTATGATTAATGAATCCCCAAATAATTATGCCCAAAAATACCAAAGGAATAATATAGGCGATATATTTAACCCAGCGTGAACCTTGAGGAATTTCTTCAAGAGGCTCTATATCTTTCTCTTCATTAAGATATTTCTTAATGCCTTCAATGTGCCCTGCTCCCACTACGGCAACCATCTTCCTGCCCGGCGCAGCAAGTATTTTATTGGCGATATAAATATCACGCTCATTTATTAATACTTCTTTTACAGAAGGCACTTCTCGGCCAAATTCTTCCATCATTTGCGCCATAATGTCTTTTTCTTTAATCTTTTCTATCAACTCTTCTTCTATTTTTTCCGGAGAGATAAGTCCGGTCAAAAGACTGTATATTAACTTGGCCTTTTCCAGGATTTTCATCTTTCTCCAAGCCCTCTTTAATGTTATTTGGATATCTCTGTCAAGAAGCGCAATTTGAGCTGACGCTTTTTCCCCCGCTTTTATTGCCTGAATCATTTCAGCACCAGGTTTAATTTTAAGATCTTTGCCAATCCTTTTTTGAAAACTGGCAATCAGAAGATTTGCCAGAAATAGCTGTGTCTTCCCTTCTTTAATAATTTTGGTGATCTTAGTATCTTCCCATTTATCTTTTTTCAGAATAGTAGTATATCGTTTTTCACAAAGTTCAACTCCGACTGTATCCGGATTTTCTCGAGCAATGACATCTTCTACCAACTCTACGCTCTCTTTAGATATATGAGCTGTCCCAACAAGTATTATTTCCTTGTTCTTAATTTTTATACAATCAACATTTTTCTCCTGGTTATTCATATATATAATTTACCATAATCTGCGCAATAAATACAAAATCCGCTTTTAAAAGCGGATTTAGTTTGTGGATTATATTGAAATTAAGGAAATATTCCAGTTTTGAAAATTCTTATGAAAACAAATCTTCATAAAGAGGTTAAATGTTTCTTAATATTCCTGCCACTCTGAATATCAAATTCTATCTTGCCTAAAAGATTCTCCAGCTCTGGAAACATTTGAGGAGTAATACTAAAATGAACCTCTCTATCTCTGATAAACTGCTTTAGATAAGCATTAATAACCGCGCTTAAAGAAAGACCCATTTCCTTAGCAAGTTTCTGGGCGCGAGTTTTTACTTCTTTTTCAGTTTTAACATTAATCACTGTTCTCATATACATACAATAGTTAATAGATATCAATAGCTAATCGCAAAAATTTTGGTGGTATTTGTTGGACGAAATCCGAACTTTTTTTGAGTTTCTGACAAACAGGCGGCGGAGCTTCGACACTCGGACAGCTCGGGGAGCAGGTGAGCAATTATTCTAACAAATCCAATCTGCCAATAAATTCGTTGATGAGGTCGTTTGGAATGATAACGCCAAGACTTTCATTCTCATCACCAGTTACCATTGACGGCATACCAATCATACAACCATTTTGATCTACCGCCAATCCTCCCGAATTTCCATAACTAATCTTTGCAGAAGTAATTATCAATCCCTCATCAATCAATAAGCTACTGACCACTCCGTCGGTTATTGTAAGTGCATAACCACCACTGATTGCGGGATATCCGTAAATCCGAACTGGCTCGCCCAACTTAACATTATCATCACCACATTGTTCTTGATCGACATAAGCCGGAAACTTTTTGGGATATTCTCCATAAGCAATACCTTCTTCATAGTCATAAAATACATCGTGAATTTGCATAAAAACGAGATCGTACTCATCACTTAGCCCCTCTGCAAAAATTGGATAGGCGTAATAAATTTCATCAGGCGAGCCAGTATCGGGATCGGGTAAGATTACAAGGCAAAGCGTTTCATCAACATAAATATCGTCTTTTGCACTTTCAGGGATAATGTGTGCGTTTGTTAGCACTAATCCGTCTTCAGAAAAGATTATTCCCGATCCTCCAGATGATTCTTCCTCCGTTTCTCCCTCACAGTAGATATTCACAACAGCAGAAGCAATATCATAGTCAATATTTTCAGATGAGGGACTTTGATAGTAGAAGAAGAGTGCGATAGCTATAACGCCAACAAAACCAAGAACAAAAAATTTCTTACGAGTAAAAAACTTTTTCTTTACTTTTGCTTTTTGGGATTGTTCAAATTGATTACCACATTTGGTACAAAATTTTGAACCCTTTTTTATTTCGTTGCCACAATGTACACAAAACATATTTAATATGAATATAAGTAATCATAAGCCTCTTGCTCCATTTCTATTCCTGCATCCACAGCTTTTTGGAAATAAGATTTTGCATTCGTTTCGTCTCCCCTAGCTACATATGCCCAGCCGAGCCAGTAGGCCGCATAAGGGTGCTGGCTTAGATTTGTAGTCGAAAGCAAAGAGATTGTTTGATCAAAGTTTTCGTTGAAAAAATGTGCTATCGCAAGATTCTGTTTAGAAATTTCTGATTTTTCAACATCATATTTGCGAGCTTTCTTCGCATAAGATAATGCTTTGGGATAATCTGTGTATTGTGGTGCAATTTCCTCAATATCAAGATAAAAAAGAGCTAATGAATTATTTATCTGAAAATCGGTAGGGCTTAACTCGTACGCTTTATTAAAACTCAACAATGCCGCATTCGGCTTAAATTGAAGAAGTGCAATCTCGCCGGAAATAAGGTAGTGATCAAAAGAGTCCTGTTTTACAAGTCCCAGTGCTTCCCCAAAAGAAGTAAGTGCTTCTTCATATTGACCTTCTGTTGCATGAACATAGCCAAGATTTTTGATTACATTTATTTTAGTCTCATTTGTAGTTGCGTCTTGTGCCGCCTGTTGAAATTGATTTATCGCAGCTTGGCTGTCGCCAGAATCAAAACTCGTTAGAGCCTCATTATTCTTAGTGATTGAACCCTCATCTAAATTTCCATAGATACCAAAACCAATAACTGCAAGAATTACAAGAATTGTGATAATTCCTCCGGCACTCCAAGAATTTTTAGGGGAGGGTGGCGGGGAGGAAGTAAATACCGACTCCTTGCCTGAGACCACCTTAATTTTTTCACCAGCGTCTTTTGAAAATGACGTACCGCATTTGGTACAAAAATTTTGATTGCCTTCTAATTTTTGACCGCAGTTTTTACAAAACATAAGACTTTATAAATTTATTAAATTGAGTGAATTCTTTTTTGTTCTTTTTTAATTTGATTATTTTCTCTCTATCTGTAATAACGATAAATTTATTTTTTTCAAAGGAAAGATGATCTCCTAATTTATCTTTTGAGATTTTTACAAAAGCATAATCCTTATAATTTGGAGATATGAGTTTATTATCCATAAACCATGCAATTCTTTGTTTCTGACGCTTTTTTTGATCGCTTGAATTACCGATAGCAACTCCGATAACTGCCCCCAAAATGTTAAAAAGCAGTAAGCCGAGAAATAAGCCCAATGTCCCGCCATGAGTTTTAGGGAATTGGATTAAGTAAAAGTTATCTTTAGTCACTAAAATATCGAGGTAAGGAAGTGAAGAAACCGCAAAGTATTTTGCCCTCAGCCATTCTTCGCTGTAATACAATAATCCCTCTAAAGATTCGGATTTTTCACTATGAGCGGATTTCAAAATTCCCGCTTCTTGGCCTGACATTCCAGCCTCATCGCCACAATTCTGACAAAATACCGCCCTTTCTTCAATTTTTGTGGCACAATTTGAGCAATACATATTTTTAATTGATTAGCTTATCAACGGAAATAGCGAACGACTTGGCGACCTTTCGCAAAGTTTTAAGCGTTGGATTCGTTTTCTCCTGATTCCATTTTAATAATCCTTAAATTCATTAATGTGGACCCGGGGAGAGTCGAACTCCCGACTCCGCAATGCCATTGCGGAATTTTACCACTAGACTACGGGCCCCTATGTATTATCTCAGCAACCAATTTTATTTCTATAAAAAGTTCGGCAGAAAAATAATCTATACGACAAACTCCCTTATAATTTTGTTTTTTGGACGGTTTACCTATTGTTCGCGGATCAATCCTTGTTTTATAAAATTGCACTAAAGGAATTTTTGTAATTCGGCACCAAAAATTTTCTAATCTATTGGTGTCTTGATCTGCCCTACATTGAACAGTGCAACGAAATTTACTTTCATCGATATTATAACAATATCGTAATAGATGTAAAAACAAATTTATAATAAACGGATCCGAATTGCCAAATATCAATGAACCTCTTTGCTTCTTTGATCCTTCTCCTAAATAAAGCATTGCCAAAGCAACTTTTGCGGTATTTTTATTCTTTAATGATGTCGCAAGATGTTTATTGCGATCAGTAATAGATTTTAGATATTTTTTCCTTTTAATTTTATTGACAGTTAATGCAATAAATCGAGCTTTATGGACATTCTTCAAAATCATTCTTTGAATTCTATCTTGGTACTTTTGGGATAATTCAATATCCCTGCACCAACAAGAGAGAGTGCTTCTAGGAATCACTATTTTTAAATCTTTTTGAATTTCTGAATATGTCTTTCCTTTTTTTCTAAGTTTTATTGCTTTCTCTTTAAGCTCTGCTCTATTCATTAAATAATTATACCACAGAAGATTTCAATGTACAAATACACCGCTACCGTTCATAAATTGTGCCCCCGAAGGGAGTTGAACCCCTATCCTATCCTTAGGAGGGATATGTTCTATCCATTGAACTACAGGGGCGTATAATTAATCTCAATGTATCATAACAGGCTGTGACAGTCAATTTGAATTTACAGCCATCTCTATTTAGAGTAAAATAATAGTATATGGAAAAACAAATCATTGCCACAGTTAAAAAAATAGTTCCGGCGGTTATCAGTATTGTAATCTCCAAGAATTTAACCGGACAAACAAAAGAAGCCGACTCCGAAGCGAAGAAAATAAAAACAGGAGGAGGAAGCGGTTTTATTGTTGATTCTTCGGGAATAATTTTAACCAACCGCCATGTGGTAAATGACCCCTTGGCAGAATACGCAGTAGTATTAAACAACGACGAAAAATATTCAGCCAAAGTATTGGCCAAAGACCCGATCAACGACATCGCCGTCCTAAAAATTGATGCCAAAAATTTACCGACAATTAAGCTTGGTGATTCAACAAAACTTGAGCTAGGACAGACTGTTATCGCCGTAGGCAATGTATTAGGAGCATTCAAAAACACTGTTTCAGTGGGAATAGTCTCCGGACTTTCCCGAGAAATTACCGCTGATAGCGAAATTGAAGGCAGAATAACAAAATTGCAGGGATTGATCCAGACTGATGCCGCTATTAATCCGGGAAATTCAGGAGGACCGTTAACAAACATGAAAGGCCAAGCAGTGGGCATCAACGCCGCCATGGTTTTAGGAGCGGAAAATATCGGCTTTACTTTGCCCATCAACGCCGCTAAAAAAGATTTGCAAGATATTAAAAAATACGGAAAAATCAGACGACCTTTTTTAGGAATAAGATATGTTATTTTAAATAAAAAATTGAAAGAAAAATATAATTTCCCAATTGATTATGGAGCTCTAGTAATTTCTGAATTCCTGCCCAAGGGAAAAGCGGTAATCCCTAATAGCCCGGCTGATAAGGCCGGAATTAAAGAATCAGACATAATTTTGGAAATCAATAAAAAAAAGCTCTCCCCTAAAAAAGACCTGGAAAACATTCTAAGTAAATTCAAAATCAATGACGAAATCAAATTGAAAGTATTAAGAGGAAAAGAAGAACTGTATTATAAGATTGTTTTGGAAGAAAAAAAATAAGTGGGCGAACGAGGAGATTCGAACTCCCCCTGAGAACTCCACAGGTTCTAGTGCTAACCACTACACTACGTTCGCCAAACCCGTGCTCTCGGGAGGACTCGAACCTCCAATCTTGGCCTTAGAAGGGCCCTGCTTTATCCAATTAAGCCACGAGAGCATCATCTCATTATTATACCCAAATAAACTATTCAGTCAATTCTTCTTCCTCTTCTTCTATCAACCGCTCATCAAATAAACTAGGATATTCTTCTGAATCCACCTCTTTAAACCTTATTTCTCTCTCTTTTAATTCTGTTAAAATTTCTTGCAAAATATTTTCTTCCAGCCAAAGAGATTTTTTGATAAATTCTATTTCTTTTTCATCTGCCTGAATACTATATTTATAGAAAGTAAAAACACCTATAGCAAGAGAAACAAATATCAAAACTAAAGAAACCGCAAAAGCCTGTTTTGCTAAAACCATTAAGACTTTTCCAAAAACTTTTGTTATTTTTTTTATCTTTAGTTTTTTCATTTACTGAATACCTTTATTGAAAAATCGCTATCTATATTATTTTCTGCTGATTTTGCTATTTTTAAATTTTGGATTTCGATCGGGAAAGGAGCATTCTCTAATTTAGCAAGAAATTTAGTGATATCCAATGAGGAACCAATTAAAGAAATATAGAAACTAAGAAAGCTTTCTTGCCCATCTTTGGCCTCTCGAAAAAAAGCGGAAGAAATTTTAATAGACAACTGAGAACTGTCAGCTGCTTCTTTTAAAAAATTAACAAAATCTATAGGAACTCTTGAATCAATAAATAAAGCATCTATTTTTTCAAATTCCTGTTCATGGCTAAGATAAGTTTCTTCAAGAGCTATTGAATTTTTTATCTTAGTTTCTAGCGCGGCTAAATTTCCTTTCGTAGATACAAACTCGTCTGATGTTTTTTTAATTTCTTGCATCAAGGGGAAGACTACCATGCTGAATGCAGCGAAGATTATTATTGCAAAAACTGCTAAAGATAAAATAATTTTTTTACCAAAGAAAAGTTTCATTTTATAATTTTAAAATTTAGAGAAAAATCGATATCACTAAACTCCATCCAGCTAGAAAGAGGTAGTGAAGGATCAGCGAAAGACTCCTCTTTTTCAAGACTTTCTTTAAATTCAAGCAAATCTTTTTGCGTTGATGCAACCCCTGTAAGGAAAATGTCTGCTTTGAATTCTTCCGAATCATTAATGAACTTGTGAGAAAAATTGTTTAAAAGAATTCCTTTCGGCAAAAGTCTGCAGATTTTTTCAAAAAGATCCACAAAACTGTCCTGTTGTTGGAAAAAAAAGCCTACATTAGTCAAAGTTTGATTAACTTCTTGAATTTTTGTCCGAAAACTATAAAGCTCTGTTTCTTGAAATTCCTTTTCTTTCTCGGTGAAAAAGAGCTTTTGAGACTCAAGCTGACTGGAAATATGAATTTTGATGGCAAATAATACTAAAGTCAAAGAAACTAAAAAAAACAAAGTTGAAACTCCTAAAATCAAAACTAAACGCCAGTTTTTTTCCTGTAAAAGTTTTTCTTTTTCTATTGTTGGCAATAAATTAATCATATTTTATTCCTCTTAACGCTAATCCCAAAGCAGTGGTATATCCTAAAGATTTTTCAAAAGAAAGGCTTGGAACTTCTTTCAAGGGTTCTTTCAAAATGTTTATCCAAGGGTTCCCTAACTCTACTGGAATTTTTAGTTCTAAAGAAAGAAATTCAGTAAACCCTTTAAGATTTGCTCCTTCTCCACAAAGCAGAATTTTCTGCACCTGTTTTTCGTTGGATGGAAGACTCTCTTGAGAAGCATGTGTGTGATAAAAGTTTAAGTGGCGCTTAATCTGTTCTGTTAAATCTGTTAAAGCGGGAATCAAGGCTTTAAAAACTTGGTCGCCTTCTTTTCCCTTCCGTTGTAATCCATATTTCAATTTCAACTTCTCCGCTTCTCCCTCGTTAATTTTGAGAGTACGAGAAATAGCTATGGTAAATTTCTGTGAAGAAACAGGGATAGAAGAAGTAAAACGCAGAGAATAGCCTCTGAAAATAACAAAACTTGTACTATTGGCGCCCAAATCAATCACCAAAACGGGAAAAGGGCTCTCTTCATTTTTAATTAAAGCTCGTGTAATTGCCGATGATTCTATCTCTAAAGCCACTGGCTGAAGGCCAGCCTTTTTTAGGCAAGAAACATAAGGATTAATTGTTTCTTTAGGTAAAGCGGCTATCAAGACATCAAGATAGTCTAAATGATTGTGGGGAGAAGGAATAATTTGGAAGTCAAGATAAACCGTATCAATTGATAAGGGGATATAATTTTCAGCCTCAAACCTAATTGCTTCTTCTAGGTTCTCTTCTTCCATCAACGGCATTCGAATCACTTGCAAAAACGCTTTTTCTTCCGGCAAAGAAATTACTGCATATTTTGTCCCTAATTTCTCTCCTTTTATTTTATCCAAACTCTTTTTAATAGCCTCTATCAAATCATCTTCCTTTTTAATCTTTCCTTTCTGAATAACGCCCGGTTTGATAGGGATTTTACCAAAAGAAGCTAATCCTAAAACTCCCCTCTTTTTTTTAAGCTTGGCAATTTTTAAAGATGATTTTGAAATATCCATTCCAAAAATTTCCGGTTTTAAATTAAGAAATTTTAACATTGTAAATAATAAATTAATATTCTTCTTCCCAATGATCAACTGTTATTACAGGAGAATAAAATGCTTCAGAGAAAGTGTCTATAATCACATCTGAATCTAGATATAGGTCGATTCCGTTCCACATGCTGCTGAACTCAAGCTTTCTAGCGGCTATGCCTCCATGAATCTCAATAAGGGCTTGAACACGGGAAAAATCAAGTTCTGCGCCGGCATAAATCAATCCTTCTATATATACGGCCAGCGCTCCAAATCCCGCAAACTTCCCAAAATTCACTTTTCTTTTGGCTAAGATACCTGACGGTTTATCATCTCCTGGAGCTCCCGGTCGATAAACTTCTAATCGACAGAATCCACAACGGGAAAAAGGAGGGTCGGAATGATTCCAACAATTATCATCTCCAATGTTTATGTCTCTATCCGCCGCCAACACTCCATTTACTGTTAATTCCTGAGCTGCCCGAATGTTTATATCTCCCGTAACATAAGTGGTGATATTGGCGGGAAGAGATAAAACCGGATAGTTGTCCCACATAAGATCTTCAAATTCAGCTGGAGTAAAAACACAATTGGTTTTTCCGTCAGTACGGATGAAGCTGCAGTCGCTGCTTTTGGCTCTTTCTAGATAAGAACTGAGAGTTGATGAATCAAAATCTATTTGCGGCATTCCAATTTTATCCGGAGGACATTCGTCGACCTCGCAGCTTGAATCGCAGATATTCTTTGCGCAGCTAGTCGCATTCAAATCAGAATTTGCTGAAACAACAAGATTGTTGTGAGCCATAGCTTTTCTATCACCGTCAAGATTAACTTTACTAGACTGTTTTAGATTTATATTATTATTGCCAAAAACATCGCCGTCATAAATATTTAAAGGGTCAGTAAATCTAATTTCCATATTCTCACTAGGACCGCCTGTAAAAAGATTGAAGTCTGAAACCGGATTATCTTGAGCTTTGAACACTTTGATCTCTATCCTCCGTTGAGAAGAATCTATAGTAGAGGTGGCAGTGATGACGCCATTGCCACAACTAGTATTTTTTATTGAAACCTCATATGAACCATTGGGAAATAAAGCAGGATCTCTTTCAAAGTTGGCCTCCCAATCTTCGCAAGTCGGCGTAGTGATGAAATTACTGCTCCATATCGGATCATTTTTTAATTTCCAAATTGCTTCGTTTATTCCGGCTTCTGCCAAATAATAAGTCTGAGTAGCGACTTTTTGGCTTTCAGAAATTCGAAACTCGGTCAAACTAAAGGTTAAAAAATAAATACCTAAAAGCATTAATACTCCTAAAACTAAAACTGCAAGAAGTAAAAGACTGCCTTTCTCGAAATTATTCATTTTAGATAAATTTTGTTTTATCCTCATTTAAAAATTTCTTCCAAAAACTTTAGTTGATAAATTTACCTCCCGATTATCTTCGCTAATTCTCACAGAAACATCGATAACATTGGAACCCCAAAATTTCAAATCTCCGGGAGCAATATATTCTCCAATAGTCCTATCCTCTAAAGCACAAGCGGATGGAACATTAGGAATCTCAGGCCTGACATCGTCCCATCTAAAATAATCGTTGCAGTCGTCGCAAGAATCAAAGCAATAAACTCTGTATTGACGATGAACTTCATTCTCCCCTGCGGGAATATAATAACGAATATAATAATATTCACTGCCTAAACGATAAACAGAGGTGTTATCGGGGACAATACTCCATTCTTCTCCTATTATAGCTGTTTTTGTTGATCCATCATAGCTGATAATTTTTCTTAGCTGCCCTTGACCAGTATTATCAATAATTTTCAGAAACATATCTTTATAATAATCGGTTATTGCAGAAGAACCAACAGCTAAGACAATGGTGTTTATTGAACTGCCAACCGCTGTGCTAGTGGCAGAAAACACAGGTATGTGCCCATCCTGAAACTCAATCTCCGTAGGGTTGGCAGCTCCCTGGTCTGTTTGGGGTAGTACGGTGACCATATCTGTCGCCTGGCGAAGTTCTCTGGTTATTCTTTCTATTACAATTCTGCCGTTTTGAACAAGCTCAGCCATCTTTTCTCCTTCCAGGTAGGCCCGCTGGTTAAATGAATAGACAGAATACATAACAACAGAAATCAAGATAAAAACAGCGACAGCGACAATTGATTCAATTAAAGTAAAACCAAATTGTAAATTTCTTTTTTTAATCATCTTCCAGTAATCAAATTTATAACATTAACGCTTTTTGGGGAAATTGACAGAGGCGAGCTCCAAGACACTGTCACTTCTATTTTTTTGAGCCCGATATTACTAGCACTACTTTGCAAATCCGAATCAACATAATTAACCACTAATTGCCTTGTATACGCTCCAAAAGGAGAATCAAGCTGGCCTTCGTCAATAGTCCCAATAGGAATATCATCATAAGAATGAATAGCAATCTCCTCTATTTTTGCTTGTGCTAATTGAGAAGCCACTGTTTTCATCTCTGAAAATTTTCTGGTCTGCAAGCTTAAAGGAAATAAACAAAGAACAGCGACAATTCCCAGCGTCAAAACAAAAATTGCTACCATTGCTTCAATAATTGTAAATCCTTTTTTATTTTTTGATGATATGCTCATAATTTACTGATTTTTGACGAAACCGGAAGGACTAACCTCAATCCTGGTCGTGGAATTGTCCTCGACTGACAAAATAATAATCGTCCCTTGTTCTTTGGCCGCCCCGTAAGCGTTAAATTTAGCTTCATTGTTAG
The DNA here is from genome assembly GCA_023137175.1 of Candidatus Parcubacteria bacterium. Classification (GTDB taxonomy): domain Bacteria; phylum Patescibacteriota; class Minisyncoccia; order Minisyncoccales; family JAGLPU01; genus JAGLPU01. The sequence goes on from JAGLPU010000011.1 coordinate 25,635, forward strand.
TGAAGCCGTTTACTTCTGAAAAATCGATTTTGTCCGGTAGCAATTTTTCTTTAAGAATTTCTTGGACCGATCCATATTTAATAATTTGGTATTTTCCCTCTATTGGAAAAATATGAATTCCGTGATCAATTTGTTCAGTGACAGCTAATTGTTGAGCATAGCGAAGGTCATTGGTTAGCTCACTAGTCATTCCTTTCAACTCTAAAATTGGCTGAATATTTTTAAAAGAAACAAAACTGATGCCAGCGATAATCGTCACCATGGCAACAACTATTAAAATTTCTATTAAGCTAAAACCAGTTGGTTTCTCTATGTTTATTTTTTTCATCATTCTATATATTGAAGCATAGAATACATCGGCTGGATCATGGATATTGCAAAAAAGCCCACTGCCCCGCCGACAACAAGCATTAAAACGGGCTCAATAACCGCAGACAGATTCTTGGTCGTCATAGCGACTTCTTCTTCAAAAAAATCAGCCAGTTTAGCCAGAACCTCTGAGGTTTGACCACTTTCTTCTCCAACTTCAAGCATCTGAATAACCATAAACGGATAAATGTTTTGATAAGGCTTTAAGGCTTCCGAAAGTTTGGAGCCTTTTTCGACTTTTTTAATAGCTTCAATTATTGATTCCTTGAAATAGAAATTCCCTACCGCATCTGAAATAATTTCTAGCGCCCGAATAATTGGCACTCCGCTGGCAGTAAGAGAGCTTAAGGTTCTGACAATATAAGCAGAGTTTATTTTTTTCACCAAAGTAGAAATTACAGGAACTTTCAATAAAAAAGCTGACATCATTTTTTTTCCTGCTGCCGTTTTTAAAAAGATTTGGAAAATCCAAGACGAAACAATCATTCCTAAAATAAAGAGAAACCATTTAGTGGCCAGAAAATTGCCAAAATTAATTATAAACTGGGTTGTGGCTGGAAGATCTGCACCCATGTCCTCAAAAGTGTTAGCTAATTGAGGTACAATCATAATTAACATTAAAAATCCAATAGCTGTCATGGCTACGATAATCACTGCCGGATAAATCAAGGCACCGATGACATTTGACCTTAGGGTTTGTTCTCTTTCCATTTGACAAGTTAAATTGTCCAGAACCTCTTCTAGGGTTCCTGATTCTTCTCCTACTTTCACCATGCTGAAAAAAAGATCGGAAAAAACATCAGGATGGCAAGACAAAGCTTCAGCAAACCCCTTCCCTTTATTTATTTTTTCGGTGATTTCTGTCAGAACATTGGCAAACTTTTCGCTTCTTGACTGAAGAGCTAAAATTCTCAAAGAACGAGATAAGGAAATTCCCGCAGAAATCATTACTCTTAGATTTCTGGTAAATAATATTTTCTCGGATAATTTGACTCTATTTAAAAAAGGGATATTAATTTTAATATCCTTTGTTCCTTTTTTCTTATCTGCTGTTTTTACTTTGATTAAAACAAAACCTTGCCCATGAAGGATTTTTACTAATTCGTGTTCGTCTTTTGCCTCCAAAACTCCCGACTTGGTTTCTCCTTTAAAGGATTTGGCGATATAAGAATAAGCTGGCATAAAATTTAAATCTTTAATTTATTCAGAAATTACTCTCAGTATTTCTTCAATTGAGGTCATGCCCTGGGCCGCTTTTACAAAACCATCCTCTATCATCGTAAGCATCCCCTCTTTTTGGGCCTGATCTTGAATTTGATCAATATTCGCTTTTTTAACAATTAAATTTTTGATTGTCTCTGTGATAGCCAAAACTTCATAAATGCCCATTCTTCCTTTGTACCCATTAGGACATTCTTTTGTGGGTTTCGGATGATAAAATTCAATATCTTTGAATGATTGTTTCAGCTTAATTATTTTTTGTTCTTTCAGTATTTTCAAAATTTTGTCCAAATCGCAATATTTAGCTAGGTTTTTTAAACCTGCCGGCGTGAGTTTATAACTTTCTTTTTCGCTATGAAATCTTCTAACTAATCTCTGCGCTAAAATAATATTTAAAGTGGAAGAAATCAAAAACGGTTCTGCTCCCATATCAACAAGCCTAGAAATGGTTCCAGCAGCATTAGTGGTATGTAAAGTCGATAAAACCATATGACCGGTCAAGGCAGCATTAATGGCAAGACCAACCGTTTCGCCGTCTCTAATTTCTCCTACCATAATAATATCTGGATCCTGTCTCACTAAAGATCTGATGCCACTGGCGAAAGTCAATCCGATTTTTTGATTAATTTGGGTTTGATTGATCCTCGGCATTCGATATTCAATCGGATCTTCAAGAGTAGAAATGTTAACTCCCGGGATATTCAGCATGTCAAGCACAGCGTAAAGAGTAGTTGTCTTTCCACTTCCGGTAGGACCAGTTACTAAAATCATTCCCACCGGCCTTTTTAGGGCTATTTGCATCCTTTCTAACGCCTCTCCTCTTAAACCAAGGCTTTCTAAAGTGTGAGCTTTAGAACCTTCGGATAAAAGCCTCATTACAATCTTTTCTCCATCAAATATAGGTAAAGTAGAAACTCTTACTGAATAACGATAATCATCTGTTTCAATTTTAAATCTGCCATCCTGAGGAAGGCGATGCTCGTCCAGTTTTAAATTGGAAAGAACCTTGATTCGGGCCACAATGCCTGAGGCAGCCTGCTTAGGCAAAACCATAGCATCATGTAAAATACCATCAATTCTATAACGGACAATAACTTCTTTCTCCGATGGTTCTATATGAATATCAGAAGCTCTCTGTAAAATCGCATGCTTTGTTAAAGTATCAACGATTCTAATTACTGGCAGTTCTTCAGCTGCTTTTTTTAAATCTTCTTTTTGGTCTGACTTTTGCTTGGCTTCTATGATTACTGTCTTAATCTCTCCTGATTCTTTCTTAATAATTTCTCCAAACTCAGCTTCTAGAGTTTTTTGGTATTGTTTTAAAGCATTTTTAATACTTTTAGGAGTAGTGAGTCTCGGTAAAATCTTCAAATTAGCTTTCTTTTTAATGAACTCAATAATTCTCAAATCCTCTGGATCAAGCATAGCTACTTCCAAATCATTGTCCTTTTTGCGAAAAGCTATAATGTTATGAGACCTGGCGATGGGTTCGGGAATAATCTTTAAAATTTTTGGCTGAATTTTTTCTTCTTCTAAGTTTACGAAAGGTATTCCTAAAACATACGCTTCCAGCTTGATCAGTTCCTCTTGAGTAATTAAATTTTCTAATACCAAAACATCGCCAATTTTCTGATTGGTCTTTTTAGCTTTCTGCCGCGCTTTTTCGAATTGAGATTCATTTACCAGCTCAGCATCTAGCAAGAATGCTTTGAGTTGCTCCAGTTCTACTCTCATAAGCTTAATCGTTTGGATTTTCTAAAGCCCGCTTTATTTTTTCAATCATTTCTTCTAAGCTGTAATTTGCTTTTACTAAATAAGTTGTTGCTCCTAATTCAATGGCTTTATCTACATCCTCAACTTTTTCTAAATTAGTTAAAACAACAATAGGAATATCTTTAGTCTCCTTGTCCTTTTTTAATTTTTCTAAAACTTCAAAGCCATTCATCCGCGGTAAAATCAAATCAAGCAAAATTAAATCCGGATGTTTCGTCTTAGCTAATTTTGACCCTATTTCTCCATCCAAGGCTGAAACTATCTTATAGTCATTTTGAAGAGCTTCTTTAAAAGTTTTTTGAAGAGCAGCTTCATCTTCAATAAATAAAATTGTTTTCATTATGAATTTATTAGAATTAATGAACTAAGTCAGTGTAACATCGACAATTATTTCAAATTTCCGCTGCATGTGCTGACATAGCTGATTTATACCAATATTATATTAATTTTTAATAGGAACAGTAAACCAAAATACTGAACCTTTATCTTCTTTTGACTTAAATCCTATTTTCCCCTTTGATTTTTCAATAATAGATTTAGCGATATGGAGTCCGAGCCCGGTTCCTTGAGTTTGGTGCCTTAGAGCATTTCTGGCTCTAAAAAATTTCTGGAAAATATATTTGTGGTCATTTTTAGGAATGCCTATTCCGTTATCTTCTACTTCAAAATAAACACTTTGCTCTTTCCTTTTTATAATAATTTTAACTTCCCCCCTTTTTGTTTTCGCTGATGATTCATCTTCACAAGCAGACACATAGCGAGTGGCATTACTTAAAAAGTTTTCAACTACTATTTTAATTTTATCAAAATCAGCAATAACTTTAGGCAAGCCATCCTCAATCTGTAACTCCATCTGAATATTACAAGCTTCAATAAAAGGTTTAAATTCCAAAAGTATTTCTTCCACTATTTTTTCTAAAGAAACTTCCGCTTTTTCTAAAGGAAAACCAGAGCTTTCCATACGAGAGACAATAAGCAAGTCTGAAATAAGTTTTCCCATTCTAGCAGTGTTTTCTTTTAAAACATTAAAATACTCATCTTGTTTTTCTTGGTTGATTTTGTCTTTTTCTGACATTAAATAATCAATTGCCCATCTTAAATTTACTAGCGGAGAACGCAGCTGGTGGGAAACAATGCTTATAAACTCTGACTTCATTCGATTAGCCTCAGCCAATTTTTCAAAACTCTTAGTAATACTGAAATTCATTATCAATAAGATAACAACAACAACCAACACGATTAATGCTACTATTTCCGGACTCTGAATATAGCGTGTTCCAATCTGATAAGTGGCGACTATCGCTATAATAATCACCAATCCCATTATAGAAAAAAGAAAAGAAGGGCATTCCCATAAACGCAAATTATATTTGCGGCACTCTTGAAATATATTTGATTGTCCAATTATTTCTTTGAAAGTCATAATTAATTATTACTGTAATTATTATAGCACAATCTTTTTGACTTTCACAAGAAAAAATGATAATTTAAAATAGTTATCAGATTACGGGGTATAGTGCAACGGCAGCACGAGTCCTTTGGGAGGATTTAATCTCAGTTCGAATCTGAGTACCCCGA
>JAGLPU010000012.1 GCA_023137175.1 Candidatus Parcubacteria bacterium
ACTCGGCCCTTCCAAGGCCGCGACGAGGGTTCGATTCCCTTCACCCGCTCAAAAAAAACCCCGCCAGTCCATGGACTGGCGGGGTTGTTGCGATAATACTATTTTACTGCGTCTTTCAACATCTTTCCGGCTTTGAATTTAGGAACTTTCCTGGCCGAAATTTTTATCTTCTCTCCAGTCTTAGGGTTAATGCCCTGTCTTGCTTTACGTTTAACAACTTCAAATTTCCCAAAACCAGTAAAAGCCACTTCTTTCCCTTTTGACAGAGATTTAGTAATCTCATCTAACACTACGGCTAAAGTTTCGCCGGCAAGTCTTTTTGACAGACCTGTTTTCTTAACCATTGACTGGATTAATTCATCCTTAGTCATATTCGCTTTGCTCAAATTCAAAATGCAAAATGCAAAAGTAAAAAGCCAAAAATTTAAGAATAACCTTGAACTTCAGCTTTAAATTTTACAGATCACGTTTTGATTTTGGCCTTTAATTTTTAATTAAAATCAAAAATTTTATTTGGCGTATTCTATCACTCTGCTTTCTCTAATAACAGTAACTTTGATTTCTCCGGGATATCTTAGTTCTTCTTGTATCCTATTGGCAATTTCCCGAGCTAATTTTCTAGCAGCCAAATCATCCAATTCTTCCGGTTTTACAAAAACTCTAATTTCTCTTCCAGCCTGTAAGGCCCATGCCTTATCCACTCCGCTGAAAGAACTAGCCACTTTTTCTAGTTCTCCTAACCTTTTTAGATAGTCCTCTAGCGTGTCTTTTCTCGCCCCTGGCCTTGACCCTGAAACAGCATCAGCAGTTTGTACTATAACGCTCTCCGGACTTTCATAAGGATATTCTTCATGATGGGATTTCATAGCATCAATCACTTTTTTCTCCACCCCAAATTTTTCTAAAATCCTTATGCCAATTTCAACATGAGAACCTTGAATTTGGTGGTCTACCGCTTTACCAATATCATGTAAGAGCCCTGCTTTTTTCGCTATTTTGGCGTCAGCTCCAACTTCTGAAGCTATTGATCCGGCTAAATGCGCCACCTCAATTGAATGAAGCAAAACATTTTGCCCGTAACTGGTGCGAAACTTCAATCTGCCTAAAAGCTGGACTAATTTAGGATCAAGGTCTAGAATTCCTGTATCGTAAATTGCAGTTTCGCCAGCATCTTTTATTTGTGAAGATATCTCTTCCTTTGTCTTGCTAACTATTTCTTCAATCCTCGCGGGTTGGATTCGGCCGTCTTGGATTAATTTTTCTAAAGAAATCTTAGCGATATAGCGCCTGACTGGATCAAAGCTAGATAATATTACTGTCTGAGGAGTGTCATCTACAATTATTTCTACTCCTGTCAATTTTTCCAAGGTTCTAATATTCCTTCCCTCTTTGCCAATGATTTTTCCTTTTACATCTTCGTCCGGCAAAGAAACTGTGCTGGTGGTGATTTCTTGAGCTTGAGAAAGAGCACATTTTTGAACAGCCGAAGTTAATATTTCTTTCGCTCTCACTTCAAATCTTTCAATCCCCGCCTTTTCCAGTTTTCTTATTCTTTCTAAAATTTCTTGCTGAAACTCTTTTTCAATAGAAGTTAATAATTCTTTTTTGGCTTCTTCCTTTGGCAACTCTGAAATTCTTTCTAAATTTCCAAGTGCTTCTTGCTTCAAATTTTCTAAAGATTCTTTAACCTCTTTAAGCCTTTTTATTTTCCCCTGAAATTCTTTTTCTTTCGTTTCAAGACCAGTAAGCTTAGTGTCTAAAATATTCTCTCTCTTCAATAAAACTTGTTCAGTCTTCAAAAGTCTTTGGCGTCTTTTATCCTCTTCTTCTTTGGCGGCCTGAACTATTTCTTCTGCCTTCTGTTTGGCTTCCCTTGTTATTTCTTCTACTTCTTGCCTGGTTTTTTCTACTTTTTTCTGCAGCTTTGCCTCTATGGTACGATAATTCCTTCTAGCAATTGATTGGCGAGCATAGTAGCCTAAAATTGAGCCTATGCCCAAACATGCTATGTAAACTATAAGCGAAATTAATTGATCCATATTCCAAATTAAAAATTTGGTAAATCATAAGCTACGAATATTAAGTTTTCAATGATAATTACTTTATGGACACATTCAAATATTTATACTAATTCGTAGAGCTACCAAAAATTCAAGATTAATTGAGATAATTACAAATTCAGTATATCAAAAACTCTTTCTTATGTCAAAACCCGCCAGTCCATGGACTGGCGGGGCAACCTATAATACAGACTAAAACTTTACTCCTCAAAAGGGGATACCTCGCCCCATGTAGGATAAGAAGTCACTTCCATGCTTTTGCAATTAGCGCATGGTCCTGAACCTGTAATTTCTAAAGTAACTGAGTGCTCTCCAGTTTCAGGAAATTGAATTTGCGGATTGGCTGCAGTTCCTCCGACGATTTCAGCACCCTCAGGTATGACCCATTCTATATGTGCATCCACGCAAGAGATGAGCTGGTTGCTGTCATCATAACAAATGCTCTTGTGAGTATCCAGCATCGTAGAACACTCTCCTTCTTTAACCGCGCAGAATTGAGCTATTCTATCAGCGGCCGGTTCCAGAACAGTCCAACTGAAATTAGGCCTTGGAGCACGGTGACTAGGAATTTGCGTCTCGCTAGAACCTTGTATCCAACCAGAACAATAACCATCAGTGTCACAAACATTAACTTGCCACTGATAATTTTTACCGTAAAGTAATTCATCGTCACTGCACAATGTTCCTTTGCAGACTGCCACAAAAGAGGTAACCTCTTCGCCGTCAACTGCTGATTGTATAACATGTTTCCCCGTGCTTGGTGGAGAAAAAAAGCCATCATCTGATGTCCGCAAGTAAAACTCTTCCATAGGAACATGATGATCATAAGTCCAGCTGAATCCAACAGCGCCCCCACGGCCACCAACCGTAGTTCCGCTGTCATCCATATAATAGTCACAATACATGTCCTTTTCATCGCCAGTGCAGGAAAGGCCACTAGCGTCGGGAACAGAATTTGGAGCTGATGGAGTAGTAAAGCTTTCAGGACCGCCATAACTGATCCCGGCAGTGTTCTGGGCTACTGCTCTGAAATAGTATTCTATGGCTCCATCCAATTCAAAAAGATTAGCGTGGAAAACATCAGAAGTATCTTTAGGAGATCCCGGAGAAGATAAAAAATTACTATAAACTGCTGGCTCTACTGCTGTTTTCTTCCATTGAAACCAAACATTGGTGGAAGTGTCTCCGCCCAAATCGGTCAAACTGCCGTTCAGCTGAGCGGAAGTAGGAGTTACACTCTGCTCTTCAGTAGTCAAAACTGTGGGAGGAACAATAAGACAAACTCCGCCATTACAGCAAACATTATCCGGCATTAAGGAAACATCGTCAGGGACAATGCTTGGAGTGGTAGAAATGGCAAACAAAGAAGCGGGAGAAACCTGGTTCTCCCCAGCAGGATAAATATTAGTAAAACCTACACTGCTGACAGAAAGAGTATCCAAATCTTGAAGAAGAGAGCAGCTAGAAATCTGGCCGGTAAAATCTGTTTTAATCAAAGTAATACGATATTCTCCCTCCGCATCAATAGTGGATCCTCTTATGATATACCCTCCGCTAACAGTCTGCTGAACGGAATAAAAATTATCATAAGCAGCAGCAGCAGTTTCATACTTCTTAGCCCAAACTTTTTGGCCCAAAGAATTTGCTTTAATAATAAAACCTTTGTAAACGAATGCTTCTATATAGTTTCCCACTATAATATACCCTCCATCCACGGTTTGCTGAACATCAGAAAAATTATCATATTCAGCACCCGGACTCGCATATTCTTTAACCCAATCTTTCTCACCGTTTGAACCTACTTTAAGCAGAAGAGAATTATAACCGGCATCGCCGGTATTATACTTTGCTGCCACAATACATCCTCCGTCCGCGGTCTCCCGGACAGAAACAAGTGTTAAGTTCGTAGTGCTGTCATAGCCGTCATAAATGTTAGCCCACAGCCTCGTGCCGTCGGCGCTAAATTTCGCTATAAAAATTTGATTATTCAAATCTACCACACTAATCTCCCCAGTCACAATATATTCTCCATCAGAAGTTTGCCTTAAGACAATACCGCTAAAATCTGTCTCTGTATATTTATTAATCCAAAGCTGATTGAAATTTGAATTTGTTTTAATAATGAAAAAAGTATCATTAGAATGATAAAGATCAATAGGCTCATCATGAATCGCTAAGATAATATATCCTCCGTCTGTTTTCTCGATAGAAGTAATTTCAATATCGCTATAACCTGTGATAGCAAAAGTTTCTGCCTGCAGAGGAACAAAAGCGGAATCTGTTCTAATGATAAGGGGAGAGTCGCCGGCTCCAGTAGAACAGCTCGCCGCTATAATATATTCGCCGCCTGTGATTAATTCCGGAATACTATTGAATACAATATCGTCACAACCCGCAACAGTAAAATCCTTAGCCCAAATTGGATTACCCACAGAATCCAACTTTAACAAATTTCCCGGAACAGCAATATATTCTCCATCAACGGTTTGTTCAACAGAGCCCATTGCTCCCGTGGTGAAAGTTCTGGCCCAAGTATCAGCGCCAAGAGCAATAAACGCCAAACCATCGCCATAAACAGTACCATAGATATTAGAAGCTACAGTTCTGAAATAATAATTCTCTCCTTCAGAAAGACCAGGAATTTCAGCAGAAAAAGTTCCAACATCTGATTTGCCGACAACAGGAGTTGTGTTGCCATAGCTGTCTGTTGTTCCCCACTCAAACCATACATCTGCGTCAGCATCGTATATTCCCAAACCCGTAAGGTTGCCTGTTAGCGTAGCAGAGTCAGCGGTAATGTCTTCGGCAATGTTTGTCGCAACAACAGGAACGCTGACATTAAAACTTTCGTCATCTCCATACACAGTCACATCGCCAACATGAGGAAGGGTATAGAAAGCTACCGCCCTAAAATGATAAGTGTTAGCAGCAGAAAGCCCGTCAATGGTTTCAGAAAAAACACCTACAGAAGGCTTGGCAACATGAATAGTGCTGTTGCCATAATCTGTTGTTGCTCCCCATTCAAACCATACCTCACTAGAATCCTCGTCCCATATAAGTTCCAAGTTGCCATTTAGCTGAACGGAACCAATAGCGAAATTATCAGCAGGGTTAGTAACAACAGTCTCTATCGCAGCCAATGTGTTACCAGCTGTTAAAATTCCTAATGATATAAGAAATAGTGACAATAAGATTTTTTTCATAATATTTAGTTATTTTTTACTGTATTGAAACAGTAAATTAATTATTAATTGCTTAATATAATTTTACCCTCTCTAAAAAATTTAGCAATACCCTTGCTGTGGATAAAAAAAATACAATATCTATCCCCTCTAAATAACGTAATATAAAAAATCATTTCTTTTAATAATCTTGTCTTTATTACTTAAAAGGAACCTCGTTTCTTTTCAAAAACAAAGGAGCTAGGTTTCTTTTATAGCTAATAGTATATAATTATTTTTTGATTCTATCATTTATTATTAAATACTAACAAAACGAAACAAAAACAGTCATTTTCATTATATATAGTGATATCCGATATAGGTTGTTTGCTATAATATAAAAGAAAAACAGAGGTTTAACCTCTGTTTTTCTTCATTAGTCTGTTTTTCAAATTTTAGTTTTTATAACTTCATCAATAAGCCCATAGTCTTTTCCTTCCTGGGCTGATAAATAAAAATCTCTATCAGTATCTTTCTCTATTTTCACTAAAGACTGTCCAGTATGTTTAGCTAAAATCTTATTTAATCTTTCCTTAATTTTAAGAATTTGCTTAGCGGTAATTTCTATTTCTGTCGCTTGTCCCCTTACTCCTCCGGCTACTTGATGAAGCATTATCTCAGAATTAGGTAAAGCAAACCGCTTTCCTTTCGCGCCGGCTGCCAGCAAAGTCGCCCCCATCGAAGCCGCTAAGCCGATGCAGACTGTAGAAATTTGCGGTTTTACATATTGCATAGTGTCATATATCGCCATTCCTGCTGTCACTGAACCACCAGGCGTATTGATATAAAGCTGGATATCTTTCTTGGGTTCTTTGGAAGCCAAAAAAAGCATTTGCGCGATAATAGAATTAGCCGCTATATCATCAATGGGACCGGCGATAAAAATTATTCTTTCTTTTAACAAGCGAGAATAAATATCATAAGCGCGTTCTCCGTTGCGGGATTTTTCAATCACAGTTGGTATTAAATGCATAGAGTATAAAACATTAAACATAAAACAAAACTTGTTGCATATTTAATATTGTAAATTATATTATTATATTTATTTTGATTCAGGAGTCTTCTTCTCTTTTTTTGCTGTTTTCTTAACTGCCGGTTCTTTTTTCTTTTTCTTCTTTTCCGGTTTTTCTGTTATTTCTTTTTCTTCCTTTTCGTCATCTTTTGGTTCTTCTGTTTCTTGATCCGCAGTTCTGACATCAATCTTCCAACCAGTTAATTTTGCAGCTAATCTAACATTTTGTCCGTCTTTCCCAATAGCCAAAGAGAGCTGGTCTTCAGGAACTATGGCTCGAGCTCTATTCTTGAGCATAATTTCTACTTCAGTCACCTTGGCCGGAGCCAAAGCTTTTGCAATGTATTCTTCCGGGTCGTCAGAATATTCAATGATATCAATCTTTTCCCCTCCCAACTCATTTATCACCGCGCCAACCCTGGTTCCTCTTTGCCCAACCATGGATCCGATAGGGTCTATTCCATCTGATAAAGAGTCTACAGAAATTTTTGAACGAGAGCCCGCTTCCCTGGCAATAGATTTAATTAAAATCTGACCTGAAGTAACTTCCGGAACTTCCAATTCAAAAAGTTTAGAAATAAACTTTGGATAAGCGCGAGATAAAAATATCTGCGGGCCCTTTGAAGTTTCTTCAACCTTGGAGATATAAACCCTGAGACGCTGGCCAGGTCTATAGAATTCTCCAGGAACCTGTTCTTCTTTCGGTAAAATTCCTAAGGTTTTACCTATATCCAGAAAAATACTTCTAGGTTCAATCTGTTGGATTATCCCGGAAACTATCTCTCCTTCTTTTGATTTATATTCATCAAGAACAGCAGCTCTTTCCGCCTCTTTTATCTTTTGCAGGATAACCTGTTTAGCGGTCTGTGCGGCAATTCGGCCATAATCTTCATGAGTATCTAAAGCTATTTCCAATTCTTCATCAACTTTTATTTTTGAATTTATTTTCTGCGCTTCCGCAAGTATAATATGTCTTTCCGGATTGAAGCGAATTTTTTCTTGATCCTCTTCTTTTTCCTCTTTATCATCCTCCGCCTCTTGCTTCATTTTTTCCAGCTCCTCTTCTGAATAAATCATATCTTCAGCGACCACTAATTTTACTTGCCAAAATTTTATTGCGCCTGTATCCGAATCAAGCTTGGCTTTAATGAGCTGTCCCTTTTGCCCATATTCCTTTTTATAGGCAGCTGCTATAGCCATTTCAATACTTTCAAAAACTTTGTCCGGAGAAAGTCCTTTTTCTTCAGAAATTTGAGCGATAGATGATTTAAAGTTTTTTATGTCCATAATAATTAATTTAATTTATTGGTTTATAAAAAGCCCGTTTGGAACGGACTAATTATATTTTACCAATATATAAATTATTGTCAACTATTACAAAGGCATGTTCCCGTGTTTTCTGGAAACCTTTGCTTCTCTCTTGTCTTTAAGCGAAGAAAATATTTCCTGCAAAACCTTCCTTGTATCCTTGGGATCAATAATCATATCAACCTGTCCCATCTTAGCAGCCTCAAAACAAGATAAGGTTTTTTTAAAGTCTTCCGCTTTTTCCGCTCTCTCTTTTTTAGAATCTTTGGCAGCAGAAATTTCTTTTCTGTAAATAATTTTAACCGCTTGTTCAGCTCCCATTACCGCAAGCTGAGCAGATGGCCAAGTAATCACCTTGTCATACCCTAAGTGTTTACTGCAAAGCGCAATATAGGCTCCGCCAAAAGCCTTTCTTAAAATTAAGCTGACCTTCGGCACAGATGCTTCAGAAAAAGCATAAAGCACCTTAGCTCCATGGCGGATTATTCCTGCTTGTTCTTGGTCAACTCCAGGCAGATAGCCTGGGACATCCACCAAATTAAGCAATGGAATATTAAAAGCATCACAAAACCTAACAAACCTGGCGATCTTATCAGATGAATCAACATCAAGGACGCCAGCTAAAACTTTTGGTTGAGGGGCTACAACACCCAACACTTCTCCTTGCAGCAAAGCTAACCCCACTACTACATTTTTAGCAAAATCTTTATGGATTTCTAAAAATGAATTCTTGTCAAAAATTTCACTGATGACCAGCTGGATATCGTAGCCTTTTTCTTCTTTGTCTGGGATAACATTTGATAGTTCCAAATTTTCTTTTTCAAAAAAATCAGAGAACAATCCTTTTTTAATCGGAGGAGTTTCAAGATTATTCTGTGGGAGATAAGATAAAAGACGGCGCACTTCCAAAAAACAATTTTCTTCCGAATTAAATCTGAAATGACAGCAACCGCTCTTCTGGCTATGAACTTCTGATCCGCCCAAAGCTTCAAAAGAAGTTTCTTCTCCTGTAACTGATTTGATAACTTCTGGTCCAGTAATATACATCTGTCCAATTTTATCAACCATAAAAACAAAATCAGAAAGCCCAGGTGAATAAGAAGCTCCGCCAGCTGAAGGGCCAACAATAACAGTAATTTGAGGAATCACCCCTGAAGCTTTAATCATTTTTTTAAAAATTGAACCATAACCGTCAAGAGAAGCTATGCCCTCTTGAATTCTTGCTCCGCCCGAATCAATAATGCCGATAACCGGAGTGCCGGTTTTCAAAGCCAAGTCCATAATTTTAACAATTTTTTTAGCATGCGCTTCTCCTAATGAGCCTCCTATTTTTGTAAAATCTTGAGAGTAGATATAGACCTGGCGGCTATCTATTTTGCCAAAGCCGACAATCACTCCATCTCCGGCAACTCTCTTCTTGTCCATTCCAAATTGTGAAAAACGGCTCTCCGCAAAAGAATCAAGTTCAAAAAAACTGCCTTCATCTAACAAAAGGGTAATTCTTTCTCTGGCGGTAAGCTTTCCTTTTTGGTGCTGAATTTCGCTTTTCAGTCCCTCTGCTTCTTTTGTTTTTTCTTCTAATTTTTTAAGATTTTCTTTTATACTCATATTATTTAAACTTAGAAATTATAAGTTACTTCTCCTTCTAAAATTTTTATTGTTTGTTTATCCTTTAATTTAACTATCAAGTCGCCTTTTTGATCAAAATCAAAAGCTTTCCCATAAATTTCTTTTCCTTGGACAACAACTTTGATTTTTTTTCCTAAAGTGTTTTCGTATAATCTATATTCTTGGGCAATCGCTGTTGCATTTTTTTTCAACATGTCCCGCAGCTCTTTTAGGACCGCGTCTAAAATTTCTTTATTATTGACCTCTTCTTTAAGTTCAACTTTTAAAGAAGTTGCTGTATTCGCCAGCTCCGGTGGAAACTTTTCTATGTTAGTGTCTATGCCAATTCCTACCACGACAGACGCCATTTTCCCTCTTATTACGCTTTCCGTTAAAATGCCACACACTTTCCTCTCTTCTATTAGAACATCATTCGGCCATTTTAAGCAAGCTTTTATCTTAAATTTTTCGTTTATGACTTTCGCTACGGCAATACCGGCGGCAAAGGTGAGTAGTTGTAGTTCTTCCAACTCCTCCGGCTTTATAATAATCGAAAAATAAAGGCCGCCAGAAGGAGAAAACCAACCTCTCTTTTTCTTTCCATAGCCGGCATTTTGCGACTCGGCGACAACCACTGTCCAAGGCTCAACTTCATTGGCTATCTCTTTCGCTTTCTTGCTGGTGGACAAAAGCTCTTTAAAAAACAAAATTTTCATTATGTTGTTTCTCACGCCAGAATAATCAAAACTTCTCCGTTTTTAACTTGCTGATTTCTTTTTATTTTAATTTCTTTTACTTTTCCTTGAAATTCTGAAATAATTTCATTTTCCATTTTCATAGCCGAAAGTAAGACAACTTTATCGCCCTTCTTTACCTCTGTTCCTATTTCAACAAAAATTTCTGAAACTATCCCAGCCAGAGGACTTTTGATTTCCGTGTCGCCAAAATCTTTTTTCTGTGAAAGATAGGCCTGAGCCACTGTCGGTTTTCTTCCTTCTCCAGAAGAAACTTGGACATCTCCCTCATTAAAGCTAAATTCTTTTTTTCCAACTTTAATTTTTATTTCTCCCTTCTTGGCTTGAGAAATTTCAATATCGTAAGATTTGTCTTTGATATTAATTTTCATTTTCATAAACTTATTTGCTGTTATCTTCAAACATTTTCATTCTTTCCGACATCACCCAATTTGAAGAACCATTGTTTTTTTTAGTTTGCTTTTCAGCCACTTCTTTTAAATTTTCGTAAACTGCAAAAACAAGTTTCGCGATTTCCTCTTCATCTATTTCTAATACTTTTACTGTTTTTGGTTGCTCTGAATCTTTTGTTTCTTTTATCTCATCAAGAATTTTGCTCTTTTCAATAAAATTAGTATTAAAATTCCCTTGAAGAAAATCCTTGTTTTTCAAAAGGGCCTTGAAAAAAGGAATAGTAGTGGCCACCCCTTCAATAATATATTCGTCCAAAGCCCGCTTCAATCTTAAAATAGCTTCATCCCTGTTTTTCCCCCAAACAATAAGCTTTGCGAGCAAAGAATCAAAGTAAGGATATATTTCCTGACCGCTTTGACAAAAGCTATGTAAAAAAACATGCTGTCCTCCCGGCGGAAAATATTTCTGGATAGTTCCGGCTTGCGGCTGAAAATTGTCTCTCGGAGATTCGGCATTAATCCTGGCTTCAATCGCCCACCCTCGCAAAGAAACATCTTCTTGAGAAAAAGCAAGCCTCTCTCCTCGTGCTATTTTAATTTGCTGTTCCACAATATCAACATTGGTAATAGCTTCCGTCACAGGATGCTCAACCTGAATCCTGGGGTTAACTTCTAAAAAATAAAAGTTTTTTTCTTCGTCAAGCAGAAATTCAACAGTTGCCGCTCCTTCGTATTTAACATGTTTGCATAAAGAAACCGCCAAATCCCCCAACCGATTTCTTTCTTCTTCGGTAAGAAAAGTTGAAGGCGCTTCTTCCAGCAATTTTTGGTTTCGGCGCTGAATAGTGCAGTCTCTTTCTCCTAGATGAACCACTTTTTTACCATCTCCCAGTACTTGAAATTCAATGTGGCGTGGCTTGGCTAGATATTTTTCTAAAAAGAAATCAGTGTCGGAAAAAGCCGTGCCTATCTGCCTTCTGATATCAAGGCAAGAAGCAAAAATATCTCCAATGCCGACTTCGCCGTCAATCACTCTCATGCCAATTCCTCCCCCTCCTTTTTGCGCCTTTAGAATAAAAGGAGGCTTAATGCGCTCAATCCATTTAATAAGATCTTTTTTAGTATTAATCGGACCATCGCTGGAAGGGAGAATAGGAACACCCACTTTTTTGGCAAGTTTTTTAGCTTCAATTTTATCTTCAAATTTTTTGAGAGTCTTAAAATGTGGTCCAATGAATTTAATTCTATTTTTCTGGCACAGTTTGGCGAACTTCCAGTTCTCAGCCAAAAAACCATAGCCGGGATGAATGGCGTCAGCTTTGGTTTGTTTGGCAATTTCTATTATTCTTTTTTGATCAAGATAACCGGCTACTCCCTCTTGTCCCAAATAGCAAAATTCATCGGCCATAGAAGTTTCTAAAAAATTGTCTTCTTGACCTTTGATAGGACAAAGGGCAACGGTTTTAATTCCCATTTCATGGCAGGTTCTAATCACCCTTAAAGCTATTTCTCCTCTATTTGCAATAAGTATTTTATTGATTTCCATAATATTTTAACAATTAGGATAAGGTTTGCCACAAAGTTTAGAAATCTCTCTCATTATTTTATCAGTAACTTCTCTAAGAAACAAATGATATTCTTCCTCATCTTTTATCTTCCCGGCTATTTTTCTTTCTTCTTTAAAATAAAGCGGCTTGCCTATTTCTATAATTCTTTTCCCTGATCCTCTAATTTTTCTGGTGCCCATTAGTATCACCGGAACTTTACTTTTAAATATTAATTCCGCTATGCCCGTCTTACCTTTTAACAACTCTTCTTTTTTGTTGCTGTCTCCTTCAGGATAAATGATAATAATCCTGTTTTTCTCTAAACATTCTATCATTTTCCCTAAAAGAACTTCTCTGTCAACCCTTTTTCTATTTATGGCTATAGTATCAGCAAGATAATAAATCAAGCTTGACTGAAAAAAAGTTTTCACACTGTCCATGGCACCGATAAAACGGATATCTCTTATTCTTTTTTCAAGAATATCAGTAATAAAACAATGGTCCCAGCCGCTGATGTGGTTTGCCGCGACAATAAAGCCGCCCTCTGGAATATTTTCTTTCCCTTTAATTTTTTCCACAAAAAGTCTGGTAATAGGAAATAAAATCAATTTACAGAAATAGACAAAAGAAGTTTTCATTTAATTTCTTCTCTTAATGAAATAATTTCCTTCATTACTCTATTCATAATTTTAGCAAGTAGCTCCTTGTATTCTTCTGAAGAGCAGTCAAGATTTTTTGCTTGTTTAAACTCTTCTTTGAAATAAAGGGGTTTGCCAATGTTTATTTTCATTTCTCTTTTCACTTTTAATTTCCCTCCGGGAGGCAAAAGCTCAAAAGCGCCATGAAAGGCAACCGGCAAAATAGGGACTCCTGTAGTTAAAAAAAACTTAGCTGTTCCCCATTTCCCTTTGCCTATCTCTCCGGTTCTGGTCCTAGTGCCTTCGGGATAAAGTATTAAAATTCTGCCTTTTTTTAAAATATCAATGGCTTGAGCCGTTGCTTTTTTCTTAGACTCATCGCTTTTTCTGTCTAGCCGTATAACTCCGGCAATAAAATATAGAATGTCGCGAAAGATACGGTTAGTGCCGGTGTAAGCATCTGTTTGACCGATAAAATGAAATGTGCGGGGAACGCAAAGACGGCCGCTGGATATCCAATCCAAATGGCTTTGATGATTAGCCGCTAGAATAAAATTGCCTTTGAGATAATCAGGATTTTTCCCGGGCTGAGGAATATTTTTCCAGCCTCTGATTTCTTTAATGAAAAAATGGCTGATAATCGGTTTAATAAAGAATAGACAAAACCAAGAAAATAAAGAAGTATTTTTTATCATAATAGAATTTTTTATTATATCTTTTCCGCTAGTTCTTTAACGACTTTTTCAGCGTCAGTGATGATCTCTTCTACAATCTCCTGACAGCTTTTAATCTCGGAAATCCCGCCGGCAGCCAAGCCGCACAAGAGAGGTGTTTGGTCAACATTGCCAGCGGCGACTTTTGAACCGGCAAACCTATCAGCTTTTATTTCCTCGGGAAAAGGATTTTTTTCTTCCATTTTCAGAATATTTTTTGCCAGTTCGTTTTCTATCACCCTTACCGGATGGCCGGTAAACCTTGCCACTACCGCAATATTTTCATCGGAGGCTTCAATAATAGCTTTTTTATAATTATCATGGATCTGGCATTCTTTGCTGACTAAAAATCTTGTTCCTATTTGCACTCCGTCCGCTCCCAATAAAAGAGCTGCCGCAGCGGTTTTGCCGTCATAAATCCCGCCGGCGGCAATTAAAGGAATATTCTGCAACATTCTCTTTGTTTGAGGTACAAGCGCCATGGTAGTGGTTTTTCCAATATGGCCTCCCGACTCTAATCCCTCGGCCACCACTGCATCAGCTCCGTTATCTTCTACTTTTTTTGCCAGTCTGGCAAAAGGAATAACCGGGACAACTTTAATTCCTTTTTCTTTGAAGTGATTGATTAAAGGCAAAGGATTCCCTCCGCCAGTAAAAACAATCGGTACTTTCTCTTTTGTAATTACTTCCACTAACTCAGTAACATTGGGATTCTGCAATAAAAGATTGACTCCAAACGGTTTTTCAGTTAGCGCCTTGGTTTTTTTAATTTCTTCTTCCAGCCAGATAGGAGTGGCAAAGCCAGAACCGATCACTCCTAATCCGCCGGCATTAGAAACAGCCGCTGCTAAGATTGATTCAGAAACTCCGGCCATGCCGCCCTGGATGATCGGATATTTAATATTAAACAATTGGCATAATTTGCTATTTTCAAACATAAGATAGACTATATTAATAATGGTTCTTTTTTAAGAATTTGGTTTGCTTCAGCGGTTAATTCTTTTATCAGTTCTTCTACAGAAAGTATCTTATCAATTCTCCAGACATTAGAGCCGGCGAAAACCAAACCATTATCCAGATCTCCTTTGCGAGCATTTTCCAAGGCTTTCAAAATACAATAGCTTTTATTGCAAACATCGCCAATACAGCCTTTGCACTCTAAAGGATTTGGCTTAGGCGCTTTTCCGGCTAAAAGTTTTTCCGTAAAAGGAGTTTTCAAAGCCCTGCCCGGCAGACCAACCGGACTTTTAATCATAATAACATCATCTTTTGTTGCTTTAAGATAAGCATCTTTAAATTTTTGATTTGCATCACATTCTTCTGTAGTCACAAATCTGGTCGCCATTTGAACTCCTTTGGCTCCGGCTCTTAGCATAGTTACAATATCCTCTCCGGTAAAAATACCGCCTGCAGCGATTAAGGGAACCTTTACTTCTTTAACAACATCTTTCAAAATATCAATAGTTTTTCTAAAATCATGACCTGGAGGAAACCCTAAATGACCGCCTGCATCGCTTCCTTCAATCACTATCGCGGCCGCTCCCATTGTCTCGGCTTTCTTGGCCACTTTGACTGAAGAAGCTATAGAAACCACCGGCACATTGTATTTTTTGCCCAGTTCAAAAATGTCAGCCCTAAAGCCCGCTCCCTGAATAACCAAATCAATTCCCGATTCCATTGCCGCTGTCACCAGTTTAGTAAAATGTCCGACCACTCCCATAATATTGATGCCGATAATTCCTTTCGGAGAAATAGCCCTGGCTTTTTTAATTTCCTCTCTAACTTCTTCCGGATCAATCATTCCTGAAATAGCAATAATCCCAACTCCTCCCTGTTTAGCCACATTGCCGGCCAAATTGTGTAGAGACACTCTGATAGCCATACCTCCCTGAATTATTGGCAAGGCAGCTTCAAAGCTTCCTATTTTGAGGGAGGGAAGTTTGGTTTGAGGAATTTTCCCTATTTTCTTTTCTTGTAATTCTTTCTTATCAACCACCGCCACCACAAATCTTACCTCGCATTTCTTTGTTTCTCCCACAAAAACCTCTCCTTTGAAATTAGCAACCTTATCATTATAGTATCCCAATAAATCTACCTTATACTTGATTCTATCCCCAGGATAAATAGGGCTGAAGAAAAAAGCACTTCTCACCTGATAAGCCAATAAATGTTTATTCTGATGGCCTTCACCTATTTTCTTCCGCAACAAAATAGTGCCTATTTGAGCCACTCCTTCCACTACAAGCACTCCGGGCATTATGGGAAAATCA
The DNA here is from genome assembly GCA_023137175.1 of Candidatus Parcubacteria bacterium. GTDB lineage: Bacteria > Patescibacteriota > Minisyncoccia > Minisyncoccales > JAGLPU01 > JAGLPU01. The sequence goes on from JAGLPU010000012.1 coordinate 15,525, forward strand.
GTAAAATGGCCTTTAAAGTAAGAATCGTCAGGAGATGTCCCCTTGTACCCTATAATTGTATTTCCTTTAATGCTTTCTACCTCGTCCACCCATAAAAACGGGTCGTCATAAGGAATAATTTCTTTTATTTGCTCTTTATTCAACATATTAATTAGGCGCTTAATCCTCCATCAACATTTAATACCGAACCGGTAATAAAGCTCGCTTTGTCAGAAGCCAAGAAAATAACAGCCTCAGCAACTTCTTCCGGCTGGCCAAATCTGCCCAGAGAAGTCAGTTGTTTTATTATTCCGGCCATTTGCCCCGGCAAATTTTCAGTCATTTTTGTGGCGATAAAACCCGGAGCAATGGCGTTAACATTCACTCCCAGCTTGCCCACTTCCTTACTTAAAGATTTAGTAAAACCGATTATGCCCGCTTTGGCCGCAGCATAATTGGTTTGGCCAAAATTTCCTCTCTGCCCGACTATGGAAGAGATATTCACTATACTCCCCTGGCTGGAAACAACTAAGGGTAAAGCTGCTTTAGCGCAATTAAAAACTCCTGTTAAATTAATGTTTATTACTCTTTGCCATTCTTCTTGAGTCATTTTTGCCAAAGTTCTATCTTGGCAAATGCCGGCATTATTTACCAGCACATCCAATCCTCCAAACTCTTTGGCTATTTCAGCCATCATTTTTTCCACTTCTTCGTGATTGGAAACATCAGCTAAAAAATATTTTGCGTCTTTGCCAATTTCTTGCTGAGTTTTCTTTAAACTCTCTTCCTGAGCGGCAATATCATTTAAAGCCACTTTTGCGCCCAAAGAAGCGAACTTTAAAGCAATTGTTTTGCCTATGCCCTGAGAAGAACCAGTGATTAAAACTATTTTGTTTTTCATATGAAGTTAAAATGTGAAATGTGCCGCCCGAAAAAACAGCAACAGTTCCACGTTTTAATGTTTAATTCTATTTATAAGTTTCCACCCTAGGGGCAAAGCCAGCCCCGCTAATAATATTTTTAATAAATCTCCAATAATAAAAGGATAAAGCCCGACTGCTAGAAGCACTTCTGTTCCGACAAACTGCGCCAGCCATACTAAACCAAAAAAATAAAGGAAGACATTACCAACAAACATTGCCAGTATTGATGTCTTTATTTTCCTGTCCCATCCTTTTTCCGCCAACCTTCCTATTATATAGGCTGCAACAACAAAACCGATGATATATCCAAAAGTGGGAGATAAAATATATACCAGGCCTCCTCCTCTAGAAAACCATGGAATGCCTGCTAACCCTCCTGCAAGATAGGCGACTTGAGAAAGAGCGCCCCTTTTACTGCCCAATAATACTCCGGCTAAGACTACGGCAAAAGTTTGCATGGTTACTGGGATAGGTCCTATTTCCAAGCTTAATTTGCTACAAAGAGCGGTAATTATGGCAAAACTTAAAACCAGCGCAATATTTTTAACCCGGCTGTCTATTTTGGGTAAAACAACATCTATAAAAACCGGCTGGCTGATTTGACTGTTCATATTGTTTCTATATTAAATTGCACTTCCTTAATTTTTCTTCCAATAACAGGAATATTCTCTATTTTAGTTTTCTTTAAGTACTCTGGTAAGGAATCAAGCATGCATATCTCTGCAAAAACCCTGTCCATGTTCACCATATTGTAACCGGCTAAAACAAAACTCAATAAAACAGTAAACTTATTCTTTTTCTGAACATTCATTGCTTCCCCGACAGTTAATATGTTTTCAGGCAAAGATTCATTAATTTTAGAAAATATTTGCTCGCTGGCAAAAAGATATTTTAAGGCTAGATAAGAGCGTTTATTAAGAAATTTGAAGATATTTTCAGTAGCCCCGGACACGCCTAGTTTAGGGTGGATATTTAGAGTAGGAAGATTAATAATAATATCCTGTTCATAAAGCTCGGCTGATATCTCAAAATTAAAGCTATCTGCCGTTTTTTTCACAAACTTTGTTTTTGCCAAATCCAGCAAGCCAACTTTGTTCTCGGTGCAGACTTGCAGAAACTGACTTTTTTTGGCGGAGACCTCAATGGGAATTTCATCAAAGCTTTGTCCGGCAACTTTAATATTCTCTGCCTTAGCTCCTTTTTGAATTAAAAACTTGATAACTGTGTCCAGCACTTGCGGATTGGTATTTTCTCCCAAATAAGGATGAGCCGGAAAAATCAAAGTAGGAAGAATAATAATTTTTGAATTTTGGTTTATTTTAATCCCGCCGATTAGTTCAACTATTTTTTCAATTGCTTCCAAGATATCATATTTTACCCGCCAAATAGCCACTGCTTCCGGAGAACTTTCCGAATCAAAACTCACTTCTTCCCCTACCTTATACTCTTTGACTGATTTTTGAGCCCACCTATTTCCTCTCTCGTCTTCTAAAACCAAAGCAAAATAAGGCACTATGGGATGCGTTAATGTGGGGATAATCACCCGTGAAACGCCAATCACTTTCGCCTTGTTTGATCTTATTCTTTCCGGCTGGACAAAACAATTAGGACATTTGCTAATTGGGTGCTGCCAGCAAGTTTTGCATTTGGGGCATTGATAAAACATATTTCTATTTTCCTAGCCTTCTTTCTCTATTTAAATAATTATTAACAGCCTCTTTGAATTCTTCAATAGTAAACTCAGGGAAAAGGGTATCAGTAAAATAAAGCTGGGAATAAGCAGTGTCCCACATCATAAAGCCGGCTGACAAATGAGGGTCTTTTTTACATCCGGTCCTAATCACCAAGTCAACCGGAGGTAAGTCTTTAGTCAAAAGATTTTCTTTAATTAAACCTTCAGTGACTGTTGTTCCTTTTTCTTCAGCCAGCTGAACGATTTTTTGACAACAGGAAATCATTTCGCTTGTTCCGTCATAAGCCAGCAGAAAAGTTAAAAAATATTGATCATTATTTTTAGTTTCTTCTATCGCCCTTTTAATTGTTCTCTGTGTTTCCAACGGCAAAATCTTTTCCCACAAGCCAAGTACATTGATTCTAACCCTATTTTCATGGATCCTTTTATCTTTTAATATCCTTTTGAAATGGCCATCATAAGCTTTAAATAAAAAATCCACCTCCATTTTAGGACGCTTGGTCAAATTGTCTACAGAGCCGCCCCAAAAAGTGACGTAAGGAACTTTCACCTCGGCCCATTTATTCAAAATTTTCTCAAAAGCTTTTGCTCCAGCTTGATGGCCTATCCAAGGCAAAAAACCTTTTTCTTTCGCCCAACGCCGGTTTCCGTCAGGAATCAGAGCAATATGAGAAATATCTTTTTCTTCTTTCATTTTACTAACCATTAGTTTACTATATCTAGAAAAAATATCAAGCGCAATTTTGACCAATGCCCTTTTTAGGGATAAAATAGAAGCATGAAGACACTATTTTTAACAAACGAGCTAAGAAAAGAACTGGCCAAACCTTTAAGCTTTTCTTTTTTAGGAAAAAAGAAAGAAGTAAGCCAAAAACTGACAGACTTCTTAAAAAAGAAAAAACACGGAAAAATAATCACTGTTGGCGATTATTGCTCCTCATGCTTGCCGTCAGACATTAAAATATTTGACGGCAGGGTAAATAGGAATAAAAAGGTTGCTTTACAGGGATTTTCTCTTTCTTGCTCCAATCCTCCGGCTTCAATTGATAAAAGCGTTTGGAAAATCCTAAGACAGGCGATAGAAAAGGAAGCGAATGTATTTGTTGAGGGAGAAGAGGATTTGTTGGTACTCCCCTGCATAATGTTAGCCCAGCCAAAAGATTTAATAATCTACGGCCTGCCTAAAAAAGGAATTTGTGTGATTCAAGTTTCTGAACATCTCAAAAAAAAGACAGCCAAAACTTTAACAGAATTTAAAACTGAAAAATACAAAAAAATTGTAGTGGGCGGAACCTTTGATCGACTGCATAACGGACACCGTTATCTTTTGTCTACTGCTGAACACTACGGCAAAAAGTTGATTATCGGACTCTGCTCCGATGAAATGGTCAAAAAAAGAAAAAAAGACTGGCAAAAAATCCAATCTTATGTCCAAAGAAAAAAAACAATTAAAAATTATTTAAAAAAAATCCGCTTGTCTCACAACATAGCCAAACTAGAAAATGTTTCGGGCCCAGCAGCTGAAAGCATTGATATAGAAGCAATTTTACTAACTGAAGATACTTTAAAAAATGGGTTGGAAATAAACAAAATAAGAAGAAAAAAGGGATTAAAAGAACTTGACTATATCGTGCTCCCCTACTTTTTAGACTGCCACAATAAAAAAATCTCCAGCAGGAACAGAAGAAACTAAACTTTCTTCATAATGTGCACCGTGCAGCTGCCTCCGGCTCCGCCAATATTATGGCAAAGCCCTATTTTCGGAGCTGATTTTACTTGTCTGTCCCCGCATTCTCCGCGCAATTGTTTGGTAATCTCGTATACCTGAGCCAATCCGGTTGCTGAAATAGGATGGCCCTTGGCCTTAAGCCCGCCCGAAGGATTAATCGGCAAAACTCCGTCCAAATTAACTTTGCCCTCTCTGATTAATTCCACTCCCTTTCCTTCCGGAGCAAAACCCAAGTCTTCATAGGAAAATAGCTCTACCGATGTGAAGGCATCGTGTATCTCAGCCACATTAATGTCTTTTGGTTCCAGTCCCGCTTGAGCGAAAGCCTTTTTAGCAGCCATCCTGGTAGCCTTAAAGTGAGTAATGTCTTTTCTAAGAAAAGTTAACAAATAATCAGTGGCAAAGCCCGAGCCAATAACTTCAACATCTGTTTTTTCTTGAGAAACAATTACTGCCGCTCCCCCATTAATCGATAAAGAACAGTCCATTAGACGCAGAGGTGAAGCAACCACTGGTGAAGCTTTAACTTTCTCCAAAGTAACTGGCCGCTTGTAATAATAGGCTTTGGGGTTTAAAGCCGCGTTCTGATGATTTTTAAAGGCTATCAAAGATAAATCATCCATAGTGCTGCCATATTTATCCATATATTGCTTGGCAACCAAAGCATTTTGCACCGGGAAAAGCATTCCCTCTGTTTGTTCGATGATCCTTTCCGCGGCTGATAAGATCCAATCTACTGTAAGCTCGCTACGGCCGTCAACAATCTTTTCTCCGCTTAATACTAAAATATTTTTAAGCCCATTAATGTGATTAGCGTTCCAAAAAGCCACTCCACCTCCTCCACAAACTGAAGTCATTTCAATAATCGGGACATTTGTTTTAAATAAATCCGAAAGCAAAGAAACCTTATGAGTCTGGTGTTCTCCTCCGGCGGCTGAAGACATGCCGGTAAAAATAATCATATCAATGTCTGAAGCTTTCATTTTAGCGTCTTCCAGCGCCTCAATGGCGGCTTCATAAGCAAACTCCCACCAGTGCTTCTGGGAGTAATCAAATTTTGTCATTCCTACTCCTTTGATAAACATAATATATCTTTATAGCCTACCACTTGCTGTTGTGCAACCCCAACCAATAACCCAACCTGTTAAAGGCTATATGCAGAAAAAAGGTTGCCGCAAAAAGGGTAAGCCAAACTTTAATGTCTAATATTAAAAAGGAAATCAAGAATAAATAAGCGCCAATCACATAATCGGTCTGGTCAAAAGGAAGCCATCTTTCACCGGGGACCAAGCTTATTCTCCGTTTTAAAAAACTAAAGAGCAAGTCGCCGAATATTGCTCCTCCGGATAATAAAAAAGCGAATAACATGATATTGATTTGGGAATAATCAAACAAGGAAATTTCTTTAATAAAAGAGAACTGGTAAAGCCATAACTGCAGATAAACAGCTAAAATTCCCACCAACAATCCGCAAACAACTCCTCTCCAGGTTTTATGAGAACCTAGTATTCTCTTTCCTTGAAAACTTCTGTTAAAATCAACCGGAGTAACTAAGACATTGAGCTTGCCAACCAAAGGAGGAGTCATATTGGCAAGATAAGCCGGAAGGAAAAAATAAAGACAGGACAAAAAAAATTGGATAACCATACAAGGTTATGATAAGATAAAAACAATAATAATTCAACTATGAAAATATTAATTACCGGCGCTACTGGCTTTTTAGGCCATCATCTCGTTGACAGACTGCTAGAACAAGGATATTCTGTGCGTATTTTTAAAGAAAAATCCGCTGATTCAGATTTTGGAGCAAAAGTGGAAACAATCACCGGAGACATTAGAAACTCAGAAGAAGTAAATAAGGCAGTTGTCGGTTGTAAAATTGTTTTCCATTTGGTAGGAATGGTCTCCTATTGGAGCAAGCTCAATCCCCTGCAATACGATATTAATGTTAAAGGAACTAAAAATATAGTTGACGCTTGTTTAGCTCATAAGACAGAAAAGCTGATTTATGTCAGTTCAACCGTGGCAGTGGGAACCGCAGAAGGATTGGCTGATGAGCGAACCCCTTATAACCTGTCTTATTTAAAAATTGGCTACTGCGACACTAAATTCTTAGCTGAAAAGGAAATTAATAGAGGGAAAGACAAGGGGTTGAACACGGTTATTCTCTGCCCAGGCTCAATGCATGGAGAAGGAGACATTAGGAAGATTAAGAGTGATTTGACTTTTGACTTTAAATTCCCTTTTAGTTTTTTATACATTTCCGGAGGTTTGGGAGTGGTTGATGTTGAAGATGTGGTGGAAGGAATGATTCAGGCATGGAAAAAGGATACCAAAGGGGAAAGATATATCCTAGTTGGAGAAAATCTCAGTTTTTATCAAATCAGAAAAACCATTGCTGAAGCTTTAAACAAAAAACCTCCTTTTATCTGCCTGCCAAACTGGCTTTTGTTCCTACTTTCTTATTTGTTCTTAGCATTATCTTTTTTCACCGGTAAAAAACCGAAATTAACTCCTGAAATGGTTAAGTTCAATAAAATCAATTTCTTTTTCTCTAACCAAAAGGCAAAAAAAGAATTAGGAATAAATTTTAAGCCGTTTGAAGAATCTGCCACTAAAGCAGTGAGATGGTATCAAAATAACGGATATTTATAGGGCACGACAAAGGTGTGACATTAAGGATGTCATATGACATAAGGTGTGACAAAATATAAAAACCAGCTAAAAAAGCTGGTTGCTATGTCTATCTATGCAATCAATTCGTCTCTAATCCCTCTAATAGGCTGTATTAGCGTTTTTTGAGACTTCCATGCTATTTACATCAGATGAGGTGTGATATGCGTCTTCTGCCGTTTTTTGGTAATAGGAATAAATTGTCAAAGCAGCGACAATCGCTACCATCACTATTGTCATTAGCAAGTATTTATCTTTAATCATATTAGGATTTGATTAATAAGCTAATTTCCTCCCCGGCCTTTTACTTTTTTTATTTTACCATAAAAGAGAATTTAAAAAAACTTTAGTGGACCTAGACAGAATCGAACTGTCATTTGAGCAATGCGAATGCCCTATTTTACCATTAAATTATAGGCCCGATATAATTTAAAAATACTGTTCCATAATAAACGAGCTATGTGACCCAATACTTGTTTTTAGTCATTTCGTCACGCTTGGTCTGTATTTTCTGACGTTCTTCTTCTGCTTCTTTTACTTCTTCTTTAACCTCCTTTTCTGATAATTTACTCAGTCTTTTAACTTCTTCTTGCAAAAGCTTTTTTTTATTCTTTTCCGGCTCCAGTAGAACTTGACCCAATAAAACAGATAAAATGTCTCCAACCATGGGACCCGGTTTGATTTTCAGTATTTTTATTACTTCGCCGCCGCTTATTTTAAGCATTTTTACGGAAATCGGATCCTGAGCCACCTTTTCGATAAGATACTTTAAATGCCTTAATTTATAAGGCTCTGCTTTAGGGCATCCTGAACCTATTCTATCGCACATTCTCACTTGCAAAAGCTCTTCCATGTTTTCCGGACCGGCTTGGCGAACCAGTCTCCTCACTGAAGCTTCTCCAACTTCGTCAACATTATAATAAAAAAGATGATAGCGCACCAATTTGGTAATTTTTTCTACATCTTTTTTGGAAAACTTCAAACGATTTAGTATCTGCCTGCACATTTTTGCTCCCACAATCTCATGATTATAAAAGGTGGAATCAGCGCCTTCACCGCTTTTAACTCTTGGCTTTCCAACATCATGTAAAAGCGCTGCCATTTTAACATACTTATTAAAACCCTTTTTGGCCGCAAACTCTAAACAAAGCAAATTATGTTTATAAACTTCGTAAGTATGGTGTTTGTTCTGACCCACGCCATAACCCTCCTCCAGTTCCGGAATAATATGCTTTAAAAGTCCCAGTTCTCGCAAAAGTTCTATACCTTCCGCCGCTTTGTCCGAGGCGATAATCTTCATAAGCTCTCCTCTTATTCTTTCTGCGGAAATAAAGCGCATCCAAGCAACATTTTTTTTAATCGCTGCTTTTGTTTTCGGTTCAATACTAAAACCTATAACAGTGGCAATTCTAACCGCCCTGAGCATTCTTAAGGCATCTTCATCAAATCTGTCTTCAGCTTTGCCTACCGCGCGAATAATCTTCTTTTTTAAGTCTTCTTGCCCTTTGAATAGGTCGATGATTTTAAATTCAGATCCTTCCAGCGTTGCAGCCATAGCGTTTACTGTAAAATCTCTTCTTTTCAGATCCTCTTTCAGAGTTTTAGCAAATTTAACCTTATCCGGATGCCTTTTATCCGTATATTTTGACTCAATTCGGTAGGGGGTTACTTCAATTTCCAAATCTCCGGAAACCACTACAACAGTGCCAAACTTATTATCAGCATAAGTTTTAGAGAACACCTTGCCTATTTCCTCCGGATTAGCATTGGTTGTAGCATCCCAATCCTGCGGCTCCAGCCCTCTTAAAATATCCCTAACGCAGCCACCGACAACATAGGCTTCAAATCCAGCTTTTTTTAGTTCATCAATAACAAATTGTACTTCTTTAGGTATTGTCATTGGCTTTATCTTAAATAAAAAAAGACTGTTTTGCAATACAAAACAGTTTTTATGATGGTTATTGTTCTTCAACCCAGCCCATCATCTCAAAAAATCCATGCGTACCAAGAAAAAGATAAAACAAAGATATGCAGATAGCGGCTCGATAGATGGCTTCGCAGCAAAGACAAATAAATCCTGCACAAGCAAAAATATTGCTCATTGAGTTAAGAATCTTGCCTAAAAGTCTTTTTTTATTCAAAAATACCACCTCACTCTTTTTTTATTTTAAATGTGCGCCAATACAGCTTCTTATCAGCTAGATAAGCCCATACTATCAATAAAAAAAAAAGGAGCTTTTACTCCTTTTGTCCTCTATATTTTTTCTATGAATAGCAAGCCGGATATAGTAAACTGTTCTATCAACTTTTTCCATTTTTCTGTAAAAAATGCGGCCTACTTTTAGAGCTTCTAATAGTTTTTCCTTTGATGGTTCTTTTAAATACGAATTTCCGCCGCCGCAAAAGGGTGAAAACAAAGAAGCTTTTTTCAAATTCGCCATTGTTATTTCACTTAAATCCTCCTCCGTCCTCAAAAGAGCAATTAGCTTATGTTCCGCCGCATGCCATTCCATTCCGTCTCTGTGGTGTCTTTTTTTCAAAACCATGCTATATATTCTCGGCGATATTATAGGCAACGCCATATGATTAATAAAAACCAAACAGAGAAAACAGGCAAGAAGTTTGTGTATTATAGTATCTCCAATTTTAAAAACAAAAAACACAAAACTAGCAATAACAAACATTGTTAATATTTTTGCTATTTTCTCTTTTAGAGAAAATGAATTATAGTTTTTTGTCTTTACCTTTATCCCGGCTATATCGTCGTATATTCTAAAGCCTGTATAATTACTACTTCCTAAAATGATCGTTTCTGGAAATGTTTTTTTCGTCATTACTTTCACCCCCGGTATTATTAATTGTTTTAAAAAACTGCCTTAACTTTACTTAAAATCGTAGATTTGTCAATTATATTGCTTTTTTTCTTGTTTTGAAGTAAAATATATTTAACTTCCGGCCTCCGTAGCTCAATTGGATAGAGCGACTGTCTTCGGAACAGTAGGTTGCGCGTTCGAGTCGTGCCGGGGGCACAAAAGATTTATTAAATTTGAAGAGCAAACAAATGGCGAAAAAAATACTCTTTTTCATTATCTTATTGGGAATTCTTATTCCTTCAGTTTCTATCGCAGCTGAATATTTGATTAATGATGGAGCAAATGTCGTGACTTATACAGGTCTAGTCCCTTGCGGCAGCCCCGTGGACTTTAGCGGAACTTGTTGCATCATTAATTGCACTTTTTGCCATTTCTTTGTAATGTTTGACAGGATAATAGATTTCGTGCTATTTAATTTCATACCTCCTGTTGCAGTATTAATGCTTGTTTGGGGGGGAATAAAGTTCTATTTAGCGTCGGAAAATCCTGTTGAAGCGGCTGATGCCAAGAAGCTAATGACTTCCATAGTGATTGGCATGGTTATTGCTTATAGCGCCTGGCTGATTATAGGCTTAGTCTTTGCTTTTATGAATTTAACCTCTTTTGGCCTTAGTTTTACGGGTCCGGGGCAATGGTTCAAGGTTAAATGTGCAATAGAAGCCGAAGTATGCACGAATGAAGCCGAATGCACGATCTTACGCGAAACAGGAGCAACAACCTGTTCCACTTTCCATTTTAATAATGATCCCGTTCTAAGCACTGAATGTGAATAGAGGCCCCTATAGCTTAATTGGCAAAGCACCGGTCTCTTAAACCGATGAGTCCAGGTTCGAGTCCTGGTGGGGGCACAAGCTATGCCTTTCAAAAGCAGGCGAAACACTTGCTTTTTTGTATTTTTAGGTGTAGGATAGTAAACAATAAAATAATAATTAATTATGCTTAATCCTGAAGAAAAAACAGATATAATCAAAAAATATAAAGTGCACGAAAAGGACACCGGTTCTCCGGAAGTTCAAATTGCGCTACTTTCTGAAGAAATCAGTAAGCTGCTTTTGCATTTAAAAAAACACCCCAAAGATGTTCATTCCAGAAGGGGACTCTTGAAACAGGTTTGTAGCAGAAGAAAATTCCTGGCTTATTTGAAAAATGAAGACGCTAAAAGATATAGCGTTATTTTGAAAAAGGTAGGTTTAAAAAAATAACGTGCCAATAATCAAACACATCGGTCAAAAAGTAGCAGTTTTAATAGACGTACAAAATCTCTACCATTCAGCAAAAAATCTATACGAAGCTCGGGTAAATTTCCGTGAAGTTTTAAGTTTAGCGGTTAGCAAAAGAAATCTTATCAGAGCTTTCGCCTATGTAATTAGAACTAAAACTGGAGAAGAAAAAGCTTTTTTCGAAGCTCTGACTAAACTAGGTATTGAAACCAGAATAAAAGATTTGCAAGAATTTTACGGAGGTATGAAAAAAGCTGATTGGGATGTCGGCATAGCTGTTGACGCCATAAAAACAGCGGCTGGAGTGGATACAATCGTTCTAGTCTCCGGCGATGGCGATTTCGTCCCTTTGGTAGAATATTTGAAAAACCAGGGTAAAAGAACAGAAGTCATTTCTTTTGGAAAATCAACTTCCGGCCAGCTAAAAGAAGCTGCCGACGAATTCTTAGATCTAGGGAAAACCCCAAATAAATATTTATTAAGAAAATAACGCGTTAATACCGCATTCCTTTTATTTTATGAACAGTAAAACATATAATTTGCCCATTAACGGTAAAGAATTGACTATTGAAATCAATGATCTGGCTGAAAAAGCTAATGCCAGCGCTATGTTAAGACTGGGCGGCAGTCAAATCCTGGCCACTTGCTGCATGGCCAAGAAAGACAGGGAAAATGCTGAATTTTTTCCTTTATCCGTGGGTTATGAAGAAAGATATTACGCCGCCGGCAAAATCCTGGGTTCCCGCTATATGAGAAGAGAGGGTCGTCCTTCAGATGAGTCAATCCTAACATCCCGCTTAATTGATAGAGCGATCCGCCCTTTATTCCCTGAAATCCTTAAAAGCAGGGAAGTGCAGCTGATAATTACCTGCCTTTCATGGGATAAAGAAAATGACCCTGATATTCTCGGTTTAATCGGAGCTTCCACTATTTTATCTATGTCTGACATCCCATGGCAGGGGCCGATTGGAGCCGTGAGAATAGGAAAAATAGGGGATAGGCTTATTTTAAACCCTACTTATCCGGAGAGAGAAGAAAGCGAATTAGACTTAGTGCTGGCTGGCATTCAATCTGGTAACGAGATCCTCATAAACATGATTGAAGCCGAGGGGAAAGAACTGACTGACGACATAGTTATTAAGGCAACTGAATTCGCCCAGCCTCATTTAAAAGAAGTAATTGAACTGCAAAAAAAGATTGTCGCAGAATTGGGCAAAGAAAAGCTTGTTTTGCCCGAACTAACAAAAAACATAGAATTAGAAGAAAAAATCAACGAGTTTCTGGGAAACAAGCTGGAGCAGGCTGTTTATCAAGAAAAAGATGAAATAACCGAGCTTAAAAAAGGTCTTGTCTCTCTAATAAAAGAAAAATATCCCGATGATAAAGGAAAAATCCTTTATCTTAATGATTTTTGGGAAAAAGAAATAGAAAAGATAATCCGCAAAAATATTCTAGAACAGGAAAAAAGGCAGGACAACAGAAAGCTTGATGAAGTAAGGAATATCTCCTGTGAAACAGATATCCTTCCACGAACTCACGGCTCCGGCCTTTTCATGAGAGGACAAACCAAAGCTTTGTCTATTTTAACCTTAGGAGCTCCCGGTGATCATAGACTTCTGGAAGGAATGGAAATTTCAGGCAAAAAAAGATTTATGCACCACTATAATTTCCCTCCTTACAGTGTTGGAGAAACAGCCATGCTGAGGGGACCGGGGAGAAGGGAAATCGGTCACGGAATGCTGGCAGAAAAGGCCCTGGTGCCTCTTTTGCCAAAGCATGAAGATTTTCCCTATACGATTAGGATAGTTACTGAAATTCTCTGCTCCAACGGCTCCAGCTCAATGGCTTCTATCTCCGCTTCGTCTTTAGCTTTAATGGATGCCGGAGTGCCTATTAAAAGACCTGCCACAGGAATAGCCATGGGACTGATTACTGACGGAAATTCCCATAAAATTCTGACTGACATTCAGGGTCCGGAAGATCATTATGGAGATATGGACTTGAAAATCGCCGGCACCAGAGAAGGAATAGTTGCTATGCAAATGGATGTAAAAATTAAGGGCATTAGCAAAGAAATCCTAGCGCAAACACTGGCTAAGGCTAAAAAATGCCGGCTGGAAATTCTTGACACTATGGAAGCGAAAATAGCTCAGCCCAGATCAGAGCTTTCTCCTTGGGCTCCCAAGATTATTACTTTCCAAATTAAACCGGATAAAATCCGGGAAATTATCGGTCCAGGAGGAAAGATTATCAATGAAATAATTGAAGAATGCGAAGTTTTGATTGATATTGAAGATAGCGGCCAGGTTTTCATCACAGCTGAAAAGAGCGAAGCGGCAGACAAAGCCATGGATTGGATAAAAAATATTGTCAGAGAAGTTGTTGCCGGAGAAGTATTTGAAGGAAAGGTAAAAAGAATTCTTGACTTCGGCGCTTTTGTGGAAATACTGCCGGGGCAGGAAGGATTAGTCCATATTTCCAAACTGGCTTCTTACCGAGTGAATAAAGTGGAAGATGTAGTAAAAATAGGAGACATGGTTAAAGTAAAAGTAATTGCCATTGATG
>JAGLPU010000013.1 GCA_023137175.1 Candidatus Parcubacteria bacterium
TGTCTAGCCCAAATAGAAATGTCATAGTTTGAGCCATTTAGAAATGTCATACCTAGCTAGTTAATTGATTATTTTTGAATTAAAATTTCCTGTCTATTTTTCATCCCATTATGCAGGAACTGGTTTCTCCAAGGATGATTGGCCGGAGGTTTCCAGTCAGATTGTTTTTGTTTAGTCAAAGCTATCAGTTTAACATCTATTTCCTTCTTTGGTCTTTCCGGCAATACTTTGTAATTTAAATAACAGTTTTTTAAACATAATTTTATAGACCCGTCTAAATGTTCCTCCACGACCACAGTGTCCTTTTTGTAAACAGTGGTCTGCTGAACTTGATCTAGCTGAAAGTATTTGGTTTTGTACATTATCGTATAGTCATTATATATTTTTCTTTGCTCCTGTATTGAAAATATCTGATGTGATTTTTCTTCAGTTTGTTCGCTCAATGTTTTATGCAAATTCTTTCTTCTCTTAGGCACAACTGCAAATTTAGCGTTAAACTTCGGAATATATTCTATCAGAAAATTGTTGGCTTCTTTTATTGTTGTAATGCCTGCAAGTCTCAACTCTTTCACTAATCTATTTTGTAATGTTTTATTCATTCTTTCCACTCTGCCCTTAGCTTCAGCGCTATATGCCGTAATTGGTTTAACCCCGATCTGATTCATGGCTCTTTCAAATTGAGTAATCATATCTTTGTCGTATACCGCATTTTTATGATTTATCTTGTAAGTGCTGAATCTATCGAGATAAATAGATAATGGCAATCCATTTCTTCTAAAATATTCCATCCAGAATTTAAATACTGCTATTGTGCTTTCATTAATATCAAATTTAGCATGAGTTATTTTTCCTGTAGCATCATCTACCGCTAACAGCAGACAGCTTTCTTTATCGCCAAACCAAATATGATACGAACCGTCAAATTGCTGCATCTCTCCGTAATTATCTTTTCTAGCCCTCCAGACACATCTTTTTCCCGTTTGCTTCTTGGGTTTTGGTTTCCACAATCCTATCTCCGTCATAATGCCCCGAATAGTTTCTTTGCCCAACTTGATGCCATGTATTTCATCTAGTTTTTCAGCCGAGAGCGTAGGACCGCAGAAATAGTATTTTTCTTGCAACAGTTTTTCTGTCTTTTTCACAATAACTGGGCCTAGTTTTCTATTGCCTGTTTGGCCTCTGCTTCTGTGAATCAAGCCATCAGCTCCATATTTAATCGTTCTAATCTTTAATCTCTTCACCTGTCTAACTGATACTCCTATTTGTTTAGAAGCGTCTGTGCCGTTAATCTTGCCGTCAATTAGATTTTTAATAATATCATATCTTGATAATTCTTTCTCTGACATACATATTAATTTTTCTGTCATAATTTTACTTAAATTAGTTAATATTCTAATCTAAGAAATCATGACACAAATTACTAAGGTATGACATTTCTAAATGGCTGTACTATGACATTATCATATGGCTCTGACACACTCCTGGAATGGGTTTACATTATCAATAAAATATTATATAGTTCAATATATGAAAAAAACAATAGATAATAATATAACCACTGAATCTTCTTCTGATTTTTGGAAAAAAATCTGCAAAGAGGGTGAATTTCTAAAACCGCCTAGAGTTGGAGAAATCACAAAAAGCAAAGTAGTAGGAGTAGACCGCTCCAGTATTTTTGTTGACTTAGGCGTTATTGGAACAGGAATAATTTACGGAAGAGAATTCCAAAAAGCTAAAAATGTCTTGAAAAACTTAAAATTAGGAGATGAAGTTACAGCTAAAATAGTTGATTTGGAAAACAAAGAAGGATATATCGAACTTTCTGCAGAACAGGCTGAACAAGAGTTAATATGGGAAACCATTAAGAACAAAAAAGAAGCGGGAGAAACCATTAAAGTTAAAATCTTAGGAGCAAATAAAGGGGGCTTATTGGCAAAAGTATCAAGCATTCCTGCTTTTTTGCCTGTTTCCCAACTTTCTCCTGAACATTATCCACGAGTTGAAGAGGCTGATAAAACAAAAATATTAAAAGAGCTGCAAAAATTCATTTCCGAAGAGCTAGAAGTAAAAATTCTTAACATGGATCAGGAGGAAGAAAAGCTTATCTTGTCAGAAAAAGCAAAAGAAGCGGAAAAAATTCAGGAAAAATTAGAAAACTACAAAGTGGGAGATACTGTGGAAGGAATAGTAACCGGTATTGTTGATTTCGGAATATTTATAAAATTCGGAGATGATAATTTAGAAGGTTTATGCCATATTTCAGAACTAGACTGGCAATTAATTGACAGCCCTGATAAAATAGTAAAATTAGGAGAAAAAATAAAGGCAAAAATTATTGAGGTCTCAAATAATAAAGTTTTTCTGTCTTTAAAGGCGCTCAAAAAAGACCCTTGGGAAAAGATAGAAGAAAAATACAAAAAAGGAGACATTATAAAAGGAAAAGTGATAAAGTTTAATCCTTTTGGAGTATTTGTGCAGATAGACAAGCAAAAAATCCATGGTTTAGCGCATATTTCGGAATTTGACACTAAGGTTAAAATAGAAACAAAACTGGAAATAGACAAAAAATACAACTTTGAAATTCTCTCTATTGAACCTGCCCAACATAAAATGGCTCTGAAATTAGTTGAGCCGGAAAACAATAAATGAAAGCTTTAATTAAAAATCTCATCATTGTTCTTGTTATTTTCTTAACTATAGCGGGAGTTTTCGCTTTATTCGCCCAGCCAATGGAAAAGGAGGAAGATCTTTCCTTAACTCAGCTGGTTGAAGAAATAAATCAAGGAAAAATTGAAGAAATCATTGTTACCGGAAACGAACTGGCTATTTCTTTTTATAACGGGACTAAGGCTAAATCAAGAAAAGAGACAGAAGCCGGCCTTTCAGAATCTTTGCTAAACTACGGAGCCAACGCAAGCGAGGTAAAGGAATTAAATATTAAATATGAAAAAGAAGGCAGCGGGCTTGGCTGGTTACTTTCAGCCACAATACTTCTTCCTTTAGTTCTTTTTTTCCTGTTCTTCTGGATGATTTTCAAACAGTCGAAATCAGGCGCGATGCAGGCTTTTAACTTCTCTAAAGCCAAAATCAAAATGTTCGGAGGAAAAGGAACGAATAAAGACAGGGTCACCTTCAAAGACGTAGCAGGACTCAAAGAAGCTAAAGAAGAGACAAAAGAAGTTGTTGATTTTTTGAAAAATCCCAAGAAGTTTTTGGCTGTAGGAGCTAAAATTCCTCGTGGAGTTTTGTTTTTAGGATCTCCAGGCATAGGAAAAACGCTATTAGCTAAAGCAGTAGCCGGAGAAAGCGAAGTTCCCTTTTTCCATATTGCCGGCTCAGAATTCGTGGAAATGTTTGTCGGAGTAGGTAGTTCCAGAGTAAGAGACTTATTCGCGACCGCCAAAAAAACGGCTCCATCAATAATTTTTATTGATGAATTGGATGCCATAGGCCGCCATCGCGGCAGCGGAATTGGAGGAGGCCACGATGAAAGAGAACAGACCTTAAACCAAATTCTAGTGGAAATGGATGGCTTTGAGGGAAACACCAATGTTATTGTTTTAGCCGCCACCAATAGGCCCGATGTGCTTGATCCCGCCCTATTGCGGCCAGGCCGTTTTGACCGCCGGATAGTTTTAGAACCACCAGACATTAGCGACCGAAAAGAAGTATTGGCGATTCACTGCAAAGGAAAACCTTTGGCAAAAGATGTTGACTTAAGGGAGGTTGCTGAAAGAACTCCTGGATTTTCCGGAGCTGATTTGGCTAATGTGGCCAACGAAGCTGCCATATTAACTGCCCGAAATAATAAACACGAAATTTTTCAAAAAGAATTCTTGGAAGCGATCGAAAAAGTATTACTGGGCCCGGAAAGAAAAAGTTATGTTATGTCCAAGAAAGAAAAAGAAATTACCGCCTACCATGAAGCCGGACATGCTTTGGTAAGCGCCTTCACTTTAGAGGCTGAACCAGTAAGAAAAATTTCTATTATCGCCCGCGGAATGGCTGCCGGCTACACTTTAAAAGTTCCGTCCGAAGAAAGAAGAATGAAAACAAAATCGGAATTCTTGGCTGAGATGGCTGTTCTATTGGGCGGCTACTGCACTGAACAATTAAAATTCAACGAAATAACCACCGGAGCATCAAACGATCTGGAAAGGGCTTCAGAGCTGGCGAGAAACTTAGTAAAGAGATACGGCATGTCTTCATTGGGTCCTGTCTCTTTCGGAAAAAAAGATGACCTTGTTTTCCTGGGCAGAGAAATTTCCGAACAGAGAAATTACTCCGAAGAAACGGCCAATCTGATTGATAAAGAGATCGCTAAATTTATTAAAAACGCTCAAGATAAAGCCAATAAGGTTTTGCTTAAGAACAAAAAGATACTGGAAAGAATAGCTCAAACCTTGGTTGAGAAAGAAACAATTGAAAAAGAAGAATTTGACGCATTAATAAAAGGAAAGAAAAGCTCTCCTAAAAAAGCAAAACCAGCAAAAAAGAAGACTGCTAAGAAAAAGTGAGGTTATTCTATAATCTCATATGCGCGTGTAGCTCAGTTGGTTAGAGCACAGTCCTTATAAGGCTGGGGTCGATGGTTCAA
>JAGLPU010000014.1 GCA_023137175.1 Candidatus Parcubacteria bacterium
GACATAAGGCCCGGTAATTCGCGCCTGCTTTCTGTAATTTGATATAGCCGCCAATAACTTCTACAATATCCAGCTTATTTTTGATTTCTTCTATGGGAGATGAGAGCATAAATCTGCTCTAAGCTTAGCAAATTTCTTGCTAAGAAACAATGGGCCTATGCGGCAGGCTTAGAAAGCAGCTTGCGATATATCTTTGCATATTCTTTGGCTGAATGCCGCCAGGAAAAATCCTTAACCATAGCCTGTTTAACCATCTTTTTCCATTTCTTTTCATCTTGATAAAATTTTAAAGCATTGCGAACTGCTTTTAAAAAAGCGGTGCTTGTGTATTTCTTGAAAAGAAAACCTGTTTTGCCTTCCGCCACAGTGTCTGCAAGCCCGCCCACTTCGCGAACAATTGGAATCGTTCCGTAGCGCTGGGAGATTAATTGCCCTAATCCGCAGGGTTCAAACTCAGAAGGCATTAAAAACATATCGCTGCCAGCGTAAATTTTCTGAGCCAACACAGTATCAAATTTAAGGTGCAAAGAAAGGTTCTTAGGATAAAGTTTAGCTAATTTCTTTAACATTGCTTCCCTCTCTTTGCCACCTGAACCTAAAATTATCACTTGGCAGCCCATTTTTGCCAAAGAAGGAAAAGCTGCCGCAATAATCTTTATTCCTTTCTGGTAGGTTAATCTGCCCACTAAGCCCAATAAAGGAACATTTTCCAAGGGTAAACCGCAAATCTTTTGCAGTTCCTCTTTATTGACCGCCTTTCTTTCAATAGTGGCCAAGGAATAATTTTTAGCTAAATTCTTATTCTTTTGTGGATTGAATCTTTCCGTGTCCAATCCGTTAATAATTCCGCAAAGATCTTTTTTCCTCTTGCGCAGATCTTTCTCTAAACCGGCTCCGAATTTAGCGGTTAAAATTTCTTTGCAATAAGTGGGACTGACCGTATTAACAATATCAGCCGCCAAAATCCCTTGCTGAAGAATATTAAAATTGTGGTCTTTGCCCCTGACCTTTAAATTAGGATGTTGATTTGGTTCCAACTTCAGAAAATCAAGTATTTTTTTTGAACCGTCTTTCCCTTGGCTACCTAGATTATGGATAGTCAGAATAGTCTTTATCTTCGGCTGTTGAAGCTTAGCTAAAATCGGGATCATGGCAGTATGCCAGTCGTTGCAGTGAATAAGTTTAGCATCTAAAAAAGAGGCCAATTCCAGAACAGCCTGGGAAAAAAACAAAAACCGTTCAATCTCTTTAAAAGAGCCTGCATGAACGGTCTTTCCGAAATATACGCCGTGATTGCCAAAGAATTTCTTGTTTTCTAAAAAATAGACAGGCACTTCCGTGCGCGGTAAAAATCCTTGCCATACATTTACTTTTTCTCCTTTGACTTTTATTCCTTCGATAATTTTCTTGGAAAAATAGTTTTGGGAGATAATATCGTATTTGGGAATGACTATCGTAATATTACTCCTTAATTTTCTAAGCGCTATTGGCAAGCTGCCAGCCACATCCCCCAGCCCTCCCACCTTGGCAAAGGGAGAGCATTCGGCAGAGACAAAGAGAATTTTAGGCCTTTTTTTAATCATTTAGATGGTAAAAACAGTAAAAATCTGCTATAGTTTTATTATAAGGGGATTTTGTCAAATAATCAATAAAGCAATGATTGATTTGGACTTATTTAAAATAAAAGAAATATTTCCACAAAAGAGCTATAAGATATTGTTTGTGGGAGCAGAGGCCGCGCCTTTCGCCAAGAGAGGCGGTTTAGGCGATGTTTTGTTTTCTCTCCCCAAAGCTTTAAAAAAATTCGGCCATGATGCCAGAGTAATGATTCCCCGCTATGGCACCATTGACCAGGAAAAATACCAGCTGAAAATGGAATTGGAAGGATTGAAGATTGCAACTGGAGAAAAGCCGGATTCTCCTTATTTAATCTGCAATGTAAAAAAATATCAGGGCGATGGGACAGCCACAACTTATTTCCTGGAAAATATGGAATACTTTGAAAAAAGAGCCAATATTTACGGCTACTCTGACGATGTTGTCCGATGGGGGCTGCTCTGCAAAGGCACACTGGAATTTCTAAAAAAATCAGAATGGGTCCCTGACATAATCATTTGCGCCGACTGGCATACCGGATTGCTGCCTAATTATTTAAAAACTGTTTATAAAGATGATCCTATTTTAGCCGGTATTTCTTCTATTTTTTCCATTCACAATATCAACTATCAAGGAATGAGCGATTTTAGATTTATTAAAGAAGAAGAAAAAGACTATGGGCAACAGATGATCCCCGATTTCTTCAGCCCTAAGTTATTAAAAATAAACTGGATGCGGCGCGGCATAATGTATGCTGATTTAATAACCACTGTCTCTCCCACTTACGCTCAGGAAATTCTTACCCATAAATGCGGAGAAGGTTTAGATGAATTACTAAAAACAAAAAGCGGGCGGCTGTACGGAATTTTAAACGGGCTTGACTATAATTTCTTTAATCCGGAAAAAGATCCATATATCCCGGTTAACTTTAACTCTCATACCATAGAAAAAAGAAAAGAGAATAAGCTGCATCTGCAGCGCCATTTTGTTCTGCCGCAAAACCCTGATATCTTTACTATTGGCATAGTTTCCCGCCTTATTGAACAAAAAGGATTTGATTTAGTAATGAAAATGATGGAGAAACTGATGGAAAATATTAATTTTCAATTTATAATCTTAGGTGATGGAGACACCCGCTATAAAAGTTTTTTTCAGGATATGGCCAAAAAGTATCCGGATAGAGTCGGCTGCAATCTGTCATTTGACGCAGTGCTTCCCCACCTTGTCTTTGCAGGAGTTGATGTTGTTCTGGTTCCTTCCAGATTTGAACCATGCGGCCTGACCCAGCTGCAGGCGATGAGATACGGAGCAATTCCGATTGTCAGAAAAACCGGAGGGTTGGCTGACACTGTAAATGATTTTGACCCGAATACAAGGCAAGGCAATGGATTTGTTTTCGATAACTACGATCCTTACGCCTTATTTGCCGCGATTGTCAGAGCGAAAATGGTCTATAAACAAAAAATAATTTGGAATCAACTGACTAAGAGAATAATGGAAGAAGACTTTTCTTGGAAAAAATCAGCTAAAGAATACTGTAAACTGCTTTCTATCGCAGTAAGGTACCGCAATTTGAAAACTTTTTAAACTTTCTTCTTCTTTAATTTCTCTCCCTGCCAAACAACCATTTGTGGGAAAGGAATCCTAATTCCTTCCCTGTCAAAAGCAATTTTAATCCTCTTGCGCAGTTCGCCGGTAGCCGCCCATTGCTTCAAAGGTTTTGTGTCGCCTAAAATCTTAATAACTATCGCAGAATCAGCAAACTCATTGACACGAAGAAATCTAGGGGCCTTAATAATGTCATCTTTCCACTTCGGATCATTAATCATTTCTTCTCCTACTCGATTAACCACTTCAATGACTTTTTCCAGGTTTGAATCATAGGCAATCCCGACATTCAGATTAATTCGGGCGAATCCTTTTGACAAATTAGAGGCTTTCTTGATCTCTCCGTTAGGGATATGATGCTCAATTCCGTCTAAGTCACGCAAGGTTGTTTTCCTCAAATTAATATCCTGAACACTGCCTCCGGTCCCGGCAATATTCACAACATCACCTACTCTGTATTGGTCTTCCATCATAATAAAAAGCCCGGCTAACATATCACTTACTAAAGACTGTGCGCCAAAACCAATGGCCAAACCCAATACTCCTGCGCCGGCCAGCAGCGGAGTGATATTCACTCCCACCTCGGCTAGAATCATTAAAATGGCTATCGCCCAAACAACTACTCTTATTATTCCATGGAAAATACTAATCAAAGTATTTTCTCTTTTAATTTCTTCATTAGGGTCTATGACATCTCTTGGTGGCTTAACCAGAGAACGGATCACTTTATCAATAAAAATCTTGCCAAATCGATTTATCAAAAGAGTAACAATGACAATACCGGCAATCTTGATACCACTAGTGAAAAGCCATGGGACTGCTTTTTCCTGAGCAATGCCTATAATAGTTTGTATATCCATAAATTTATATATTATTTAATTATATTTTAGCTTTTTGAAAGAAAACTTTGTATCTGTGCTTTAATTAACTTTTCTGGCTATTGTTTTTATCTGGCCGTTAGGGATTGAATGCAAAAGGCCGGAATCATCTTTAATAGTTGTTCTTCTTAGGGTTACTTCTTTAACCTCTCCTTCAACGCCGGCAATTTTTACCCTGTCCCCAATATGATATTGGTCTTCTAAAATAATAAAAAAACCGGAAAGAAAATCAGAGATAATTTCTTTTGAAGCCATACCAACAGCCAAACCGATTAATCCCGCTCCCGCTAAAACCGGTCCAATATCAATCCCAATCTCAGAAAGAACCATTAAAGCAGCTATGATTCCAACTACAAACTTCATAGTTCCTCCTAGAATACTGATTAAAGTATTGCTTTTCTTTTCTTCTTCGGGGCCTGTTTTTTTCTGCGATGGATTAACCAACCTCTTGATCAACTTATTAATAAAGATCAGACCAAAACGGTTTGTTAAGAGAGTGGCAATAATAATGCCAATTATTTTAACTCCACCGATAAGGAGTGGATTTTGTTGAAAAATATCTATAATAGCTTTAATGTCCATAAAGTTGTGATTATATTTTTGTTTGCTAAAAATAATTAGCTGACTGTATTTGTCTCTGTATTCTTTAAAAACTTCTTGCTTAGCCAGTAAAACGCCGCCGTTGATATCATTAAACTAAACAAACTGGAAACAATGTCTATTTCCAAAAAAGCAAAAAGCTTATTAAACACAATAATTCCAACTAGGTTCAACGCCACGAAAAAAGCTGTTGACATTGAAACAACCTTGTCTTTGTCTTTTATAATATAGTGTTTTTTTAAATTCCACTGCGAGTATAGAATTCCGACAAAAATAGCTCCCAGAGAAATAATATTTAAAGTTATAAATCCGGTTTGGCTGGCTAAAAATTTCAGCAGTTCTTCCGCTCCCATTACCGCTGTCAGTAAATCTTCGGCTAGAAAAGATTTTATAATATACTGAATCGCAAACACATTTCCCGTATGGAACAAAGCTATTTTAAAAATTGCTGGTTCTTTCATAATTATTATTCTTTAAATTATACAATACTCTATGCAAATTATAGCACACTTTAACATAACTGCTATTTATATTTAATTTTTAAAATCAGGATAGTAGAAGTAAATAATAATGTTATCCCGTTTGCAATAATTAAAGGTAAATCTTTAACAAGAATTCCATAAACAAACCATAAAAATATTCCTATTGTGAATAGTGAATACATTGCTAACGACAAATCTTTTGTATGTTTGGTTTTTATGGTTCTAAGTGCTTGAGGCACAAACGAAATAGTTGTACATGTAGCCGCAACCAACCCGATTATTGTAAAAGTATCCATAATATTTAATTAATGATTAATTCTTTATAAATTATCTTCTATCTTGCCATATTCTTTTCTTGGAAGCCATTTTTTACCAGCTTCTTGTTTGATAGAACCTCCAAAGACTTTAGCGTTAGATTTCAATTTCAATTTTTCAACCAACTCTTTAAGATGAGAGAAAAAGATGAACTCTATTTCTTTGTTTATTTCAAAATCATATCCAATGTAGAAATAGATATCTCCCTTATTATCAATCATTCCCCTGGTCACTTCATTCATCAATTCATCTTTTGCCTTTGGAACCCAACCTTCTTTTTCAAACCAAGTCGCGTGAGAATATGGCAAATTTGATTCAGCAATAAATAATTTGTTTTGATAAATACAAAACATTCTTCTATTTCGGTGAAAAGTTCCCACTTTTTCATCTTCTTGAATGCCATATTTTTTTTCAAATTTATCCATAAGAATAATGAATTTGTGCTAAACTTAGTTTAGCACAATACGGTTATTGGCGGGCTACCTCGTGCTGGAACCACGATTCTTCAAGCCCAGTAAGGTTACTTTAAGCTTTTTTCGTTAAAAAGTCAAAGGATCCTCGTGCGCCTTATATTCTTAAAAAAGTGACAAAAGTTACACATATTCCACTTTAAAAATTACACTAGTCTGTAATCTTATTTAACAATATCCCCTGTTTCCTCTGTATTGGTAAACTTTAAATGATCCATAATTCTATAACCTTTTAAATGCTTAAACGGATCAACAAATTGATACCACGGCTCTAAATGAAACCACTCTTTCCCGTCTTCCGCAACTTCTTTCACCATGTGAGATTCAGTCAATTTTTTCGGTGGCAATGTATCTTTATTATCTTTAATTAAAAAAAGATACGTGTGTGATTTCCCTGAGGTATTAGAAATGATACGAGGCTTTAAAATACCCTCTTTAATAAATCGCTTCATAGTTTGTTGATTTATATTAAACCGACTCTCTAAATCGTATTTTGAATACCAACTATTTTCATTTTTAGCCGCAGAAGCAGGAATAATTTTTTTATCTATGGCTTTTTGGCAAACCAAACACTTGATGCCCCATTTGTCATACCAAGTTTCTTCATTTGAGATAGAATCTCTACAAATAAAACAAGTATAGCCGACCCCCTCTAAATGAAACCCCTTGGGATTATCTGCTAATTTTAGTTTCCGCTTGTGTTCTACGACTGCTTGATTATAGATAAGTTCAGTAAAGCGTGTTAAATTATAC
>JAGLPU010000015.1 GCA_023137175.1 Candidatus Parcubacteria bacterium
CCGAAATGTGTGTTAGTCGACTAAACATTGACAAATTTTTAGGATTCATTATAATAAAATTAGAATTTGTTCTTATAAAAGGAGGTGGTTCCATGAAAGGGACAGAAGATGTGTTTGAAGTAAGAAAAATTAAACAGGCTGATTCTAGTGATAAAAGAGGGCCTACTTATGAATGGAGATTTCCAAACGGTGAAGCGATTACTTTCATAGTGCGGAAAAAGGGAACCAAGTTTGGAAAACACTTTCATCCAGGCCGAGATCCTTCTAAGAATCCGGAGAAATTGTTTTTGGTTTGCGGTGAAGTGGAAGTGTCTTATTCAGCTCTTAGCGAACAAGACAATCCTAAAAAGCTTATTTTAGAAGCTGGGGACCAGTTTACAATCTATCCACGAGTAATCCATTCATTTGTGGCATTAACTGATGTGGTAATAGCCGAAAAAAGGGAAACATATTTTAATCCTTTGCTGCCGGATACTGTGCCAGCTTAACACAAATAGTAAATAACAGGACATAATCCTGTTATTTTTTATTGATTATATTCATTCATTGCCTGGTCTATTCCTTCTGTCAAAGCCGATTCAATTGCTTGGGTCGTTTTAGCAAGAGTTTCTCCCACAATCTTTTCTTCTTCCTTGCTGAATTTTTTAAGGACAAAATCTTCAGCATTGCAAACCAGCTTTGAGGCTATCCCTATCCGGAAGCGGAGAAAGTTTTCTGTTTTCAGCTCGTTGATTATTGATTTCACCCCATTGTGTCCGGCCGGGCCTCTGTCGCTGGCAATCTTTATTTTTCCCAAAGGCAAGTCCAAATCATCATGGACAATCCATAAATTAGCCAGCGGAATGTTGTAATAGGAAACTAATTTTCTTATTGCCTGCCCGGAACTGTTCATAAAAGTCTGCGGTTTTGCCAAGACTATTTTCTCTTCGTCTAAAAATCCTTCTGAAACCAAGGAGTTGAATTTTTTTTCCAGCTTAAAATCAAAGAAGCTATTTTTTTCTCTAAAAGCGTTAATTATCCGAAAACCGAGATTGTGTCGCGTTTTCTCAAATTTGTCTCCGGGATTACCTAATGCTGCTATTAAAATCATATTATTTATTATATCATCTCTTGCTTAATTAGGAAAATTCTGTTAGAATTAAGAAGATTTATGAACAAATTTTTTTATTTTTCCTGGGAAATTATAAAAATAGTCACTATTACCGCTTTAATAGTGGTTCCTATCCGCTATTTTGTTTTTCAGCCGTTTTTTGTCAACGGCCAGAGCATGGAGCCGAATTTCTACAATGGCGACTATTTAATTATTGATGAAATTTCTTATCAATTAAGAGAGCCCCAGAGGGGGGAGGTGGTTGTTTTTAAGTATCCCCAAAATCCTTCCCAGAGGTACATTAAAAGAATTATTGGCTTGCCAGGAGAAACAGTGGAAGTAGCGGACGGTAAAGTAATGGTTTATGGCAGTAATTATAGCGGCCTATTGGATGAATCGGAATATCTTCCTGACCTGCTATATACTCCAGGAGAAAAGAAACTTGCTTTAGGAGAGTTTGAATATTTTGTTTTAGGAGACAACAGAGAACATTCTTATGATTCCCGGCGTTGGGGAGTGCTTCCAGAGGACAACATAATCGGCAAAACATTTTTAAAAATCCGGCCGTTCAGCGTTTTAGCTAAAATTGAAGTTCCATCTTATTAATTATGAAAAAAACAAAACTTCAAAGACCAACCGGAATGCATGACGTTTTAGGAGAAGAACAAGAATATTTTCAAAAGATTCATGATGCGGTTAAAGAGGTTGTTAATTTTTACCACTTTAAAAAGATTATTACTCCTATTCTTGAAGAAACAGAACTTTTCGTGAAGGGGACGGGCGCTTTTACTGATATTGTGGAAAAAGAAATGTTCTCTTTGCATACCAAAGGAGGTGACCATTTGAGCTTAAGGCCGGAAGGAACTCCGGGAGTTGTTCGATCCTATATTGAACATGGAATGAAAAATCTTCCACAGCCAGTCAAATTTTGGTATTTTGGTCCATTTTTTCGTTATGAACGGCCACAGGCAGGCAGATACCGCCAGTTTCATCAGGCAGGTTTGGAAGTTATCGGAGAAAAAAATGCGGTAGTTGATGTTCAGGTTATTCAGATTTTTTACAGTATTTTAAAAAAATTAAAGTTTAAGAACTTGCTTATTGAAATAAATAGCCTTGGAGATTCGCAGTGCCGTCCAAATTACAGAAGGTTATTGGTCAGATATCTTAAATCGCGGGAAAATCTTTTATGTCCGGATTGCAAAAGAAGATTGAAAGAAAATCCTTTGCGCATTCTGGACTGCAAGGAGGAAAAGTGCCAAGAAGTTGTTTCTGACGCTCCCCAAATGGTTGACCATCTTTGCGACGAATGCAAATTGCATTTTAAAGAAGTGTTGGAATTTTTAGATGAAGTTGGTATACCTTACTATTTAAATCCGTATTTAGTCAGAGGACTTGATTATTATACTAGAACGGTTTTTGAAATTATTGAAGAAGGGGAGAATAGAAGCCAGGGAACATTGATTGCTGGCGGAAGATATGATAACCTAATAAAGCTTTTAGGAGGGAAAGACACCCCTGCTTGTGGAGGAGCAATGGGAGTGGAAAGAGTGATTAATGCTCTCAAAAATAAAAAGATATCCTTGTTCCAGCCCTCTGTTCCAGAAATTTATCTGGCCCAACTGGGAGTTCTGGCGAAGAGAAAAAGCTTAAAACTTTTAGAAAATTTCAGGACAGCCAAGATTCCTGTTTCCGAATCGTTCAGTAAAGATTCTTTGGGCGTCCAATTAGGGATTGCCAGCAAGATGGGGGTTAAGTATGCATTAATTTTCGGTCAGAAAGAAGCCTTGGAAGATTCAATCATTATCAGGAATATGAAAACTAGCAGGCAGGATACGGTGAAAATTGCTAATGTGATCAAAGAAATAAGAAAGCGTTTAAAAAAATGAGTTGTATTTTTTGCCAGATTATAAAAAAAGAGATGCCAGCGGACATTATTTACGAGAATGAACAGGTAGTGGCTTTTAAGGACATTCACCCTAAAGCCCCATTACATTTTTTAATTATTCCCAAGAAGCACATTCCTTCGGTGGATCATTTGGAGGAAGAGGACAAGGAGCTGATGGGAGAATTAGTTCTTTCCGCAAAAAAGATAGCCAAAGAACAAGGAGTATCAGCCGCTTATAAATTAGTTTTCAATGTTGGTCGAGCAGGAGGGCAAATTATTGATCACATTCATCTGCACTTGCTAGCCGGGTGGAAAAGTGATAAAGAAAGGGATATTCCCGGAATGCCCTAATATTATTAACAAATAACATAAAATATGGTTTTTAAAGTAGAAAAACAAGAAAAAGAAAATTCCCAGAATTTAATTCGCCGTTTTACTAAGAGAATTAAGCAAAGCGGGCTTTTGATGCGGGTGAGGAAAAACAGATTTAGAACAAAGGAAAAAAGCCCTCAATTGGCAAAGAAAGCGGCCTTAAGGAAAGAAGAATTAAAAGAGGAGTACAAGGAGCTGGCGAAAATGGGAAAATTAAAGAAACAGCATGGCTTTAGATCAAGAAATTAGAAACGATGCGCGTCAGGCAATAAAAGAAAAAGAAGAATTGCGTTCTTCTGTTTTACGCATGCTTACTTCTGCTCTGGAAGATAAAGAAAGGGAGAAGAGGTATAAACACGGACAAGGTGCCGGCAGCCTTTCTGAAGAAGAAGTATTAGAAGTTGTTTCCTACGAAGCGAAAAAAAGAAAAGAAGCAATTATTGGTTTTGAAAAAGGAGGCAGGCCGGAAATGGCGGAAAAAGAGAAAAAAGAGCTGGAGATTCTGCAAAAGTATCTTCCGGAGCAGCTTTCGGAAGAAAAAATTAAGGAATTGACCAAAGAGGCTATTAAAGAATCAGGCGCTGAAACAATACAAGATATTGGGAAAGTGATGAAAGAATTAATGCCCAAGCTGAAAGGCAGGGCGGACGGAGGATTAGTGAATGGGATAGTTAGAGAATTATTAAGCGATTAAAATCATTTTTTAAAAGCAACTTACCTTATAAGTTGTTTTTTGTTTGCTTCCTAGTTTTAAATTTGGTAGAATAATAAACACATGGTTGAAATAAATAATCTTACCACTAGCTCTGTTGACGAAGAATTTATTCAGAAGATTATTCAGCAGGTTTTGCAAGGAGAGGGAATTAAAGAGGAAATTGAATTGTCTCTTGCCTTTGTCGGACCTGGCAGAATGAGAGAGATTAATAAAAGATACCGCGGCAAAAATCGGGCAACTGATATTCTATCATTTCCGGAATCAAAAATTTTAATGCAAAAGTTTAAAATTGGTCCAACTGAAAAAATTCCAGGACTGGGAGAAATGATTATCTGTTTGAGAGAAGTTAAAAAAAATGCCAAAAGGATGGATTTAGCCTTTGAAAAAGAATTGACTAAAGTTGTTATTCACGGCCTTCTGCATCTTCTAGGACATGACCATGAAAAAGAAGAAGCAGAAGCAGTTAAAATGCAAAAAAAAGAAGATCATTATCTTGAGATTGTTTTATAATATTAGTAAAATTTTATGATAAATTCTGATGTTGCAACCGGCCTTGATGTTGGGTCCGGCAGTATTAAAACTTTAATTGTTCAAAAAGTCTCTCCTGAAACAGAATTAGAGATTTTGGTGAAAGACCAAAGACCTTCTACAGGATTAAGAAAAGGGGTAGTTGTTGATGTTGCTAAAGTGGAAAATATTATTCAGGCTTCTTTTGAAGAAGCCCAAACACGGCTGGATCAAAAAATTAATTCAGTTTACACTAATATTGGCGGATCTCATATATTTTCCGCTTTTTCACGGGGATTGGTTTCGGTTTCTCGGGCTGATAAAAAGATCTCCCAGGAAGATATTGAAAGGGTCTTGGAAAATGCTCGTACCTTTTCTTTGCCTACCAATAACGAAATTCTAGATGTTTTTCCAAAAGAATACATTGTTGACGGCGAAGCAGGAGTGAGAGAGGCGGTTGGGATGACAGGAGTAAGGTTAGAAGCGGAAATTTTAGCTGTTTGCGGGTTTTCTCCATATATTAAGAATTTAACAGAAGCAGTTCTTAACACCGGAGTTCAGATTGACAGCGTGGTTCCTTCTGTTCTGGCGGCAGCTAAGGCGGTTTTAACTCCGCGGCAAAAGGAATTAGGGGTAGTTTTAGTTGATATCGGCGCAGGGAATACCCAAATGGCAGTTTTTGAAGAAGGAGAATTACTGAACTTAGCTGTATTCCCAATAGGCGGCGCTCATATTTCCAACGATATTGCTATTGGACTTTGTACAGATATTGATATTGCAGAGAAAATAAAAAAGAGATTTGGGACTTGCTGCGAAAGCAAAACTAAAAAAATGGAAAAGATAGAAACCTTAGCGGAACCTTTAACTTTTTCCCAAAAAATGTTAGTAAAAATTATTGAAGCCAGAGTGGTGGAAATCTTTGAACAAGTGCAAAAAGAATTAAAAAAAATCTCTAGGCAAGGGTTACTCCCGGCAGGTGTTGTTTTAACCGGAGGAGGAGCTAATTTGCCGAAGATAGTGGAGTTAGCCAAGAAAGAATTAAAATTGCCGACACAGATTGGAGTACCTCGCGGATTTTTAGGTTTGGAGCCTGACCCGGCCTTAGCCACAGTTTGCGGGCTGGCCATGGAAGGAATAAATTCCACGAATACAGGCGGTCGTTTTCCTAATTTAGGCACCAACGCAGGTTCCGTGATTAAAAGAATATTGAAAATTTTTATTCCGTAATTTATGTTTCAATCAATTAGTAAAAAACTTCCCAGAAAATTAGATTGGTCAGTAATCTTTTTGGGTTTTTTCTCTGCCTATATTTCTTTTCAAATTTGTTTAGGAATAATTATGGGTTATTTTGTCGCGAGAATTTTTTCCGGCAAACAGCCTGGAGAAACAGGAAGAATCAAATCCATTATTTTTCACTGGGGAGATTATAGGCTGCACTTGCATCATTGGTTTTTGGGCTTTGCAGTAGTACTGCTTGCTTTAGTCTTAGACTACTCATTTTTTGATTATGGCAAGTTTTCTTACAGTTTCTTGGGCGGATTGATTTTTCAGGGAATTTTTTGCTATTGTGACTGGAAGAGAATTATAATCAAACAAAAAAAGCATGAAAAATAAAGGTGTTTCAGAAAAAATAGCGGTCAAAAAAGAAAAGTTTGGGCCGGTCAAGACAAGGATCAAAGTGGTTGGAGTCGGTGGAGCCGGATGTAATGTTATTACTCGGATGATGAAATGCAATATCCGGGGCATAGATTTAATTGCTGTTAATACTGATGCGCAGAGTCTTAATAAAGCTAAAGCGAATTTAAAGTTGCAAATAGGCAAAGAAGTTACCAAAGGATTAGGCTCCGGTATGAATCCTGAGATAGGCCGGTTGTCTGTCGAAGAAAGTAAAGATAAGATTATAGAAGTTTTAAAAAATTCAGATATGGTTTTTATAGCTTATGGCTCTGGCGGCGGGACAGGCACGGGCGGCGGTCCGATTATCGCTGAAATTGCTAAAAACTTAGGCGCTTTAACAATAGCAGTGGCAACTAAGCCTTTTTCTTTTGAAGGAAAACAGAGAAACGCGATTGCTCAGAAAGGGCTGGACAATTTAAAAGAAAAAGTTGATGCTTTAATTACTATTTCAAATGATAAACTTTTTTCAATTTTAGAGCCGGATGTTTCTTTAACTAATGCTTTCTGGGTTTGCGATGAAATATTGCGTCAGGCAGTGCAGGGAATTTCTGATTTAATTGTATTACCAGGGATTATTAATGTTGATTTTGCCGATGTAAAAACAATTATGAAGGATTCTGGAACTGCTTTGTTCGGTATTGGCGTGGCTCGGGGAGAAAAAAGAGCGGAAAAAGCTGCTATAGCAGCTCTTAATTCCTCCTTGCTGGATGAATCCTGCAGAGGAGCTAAAGGAGTTTTATTTAATGTGTCAGGACAAGATATCAGCCTTTCTGAAATTAATGAGGTTGCTAAGATTATTACTCAAGAGATTACTCCGGAGACAAGAGTGATTTTCGGGGCAATCCAGAATGAAAAACTAAACAAGGGAGAAATAAAAGTAACAATTATTGCTACCGGATTTTAATCTTTTTTTATAATTTAACTCGAATTTAGCGAGTTTTTTGTTCCCTTATTATTAATGTCTTTCAACTAAACAGCATATGACTTCTTCTAAAATCAATCAAGTAGAGAAAAGAGATGGAACCAGAGTTGCGTTTGACCAATCTCATATCACTAATGCTATTTTCAAAGCTCTGACCGCGTCTGACGAGGGTAATGGTGACAAATCGCAGAAGCTTTCCGATAAAGTGACGCAGATTTTGAGTAGAAGGTTTAAAAAAGAAGAAGTTCCCACTGTTGAGCAGATTCAGGACATTGTAGAGGAAGTTTTAATCTTAGAAGATTTTGTTGAAACCGCGAAATCATATATTTTATACCGTGACCAAAGGAGAAAAATAAGGGAATCGGTAAAAGTTTATGACGAAGCTTCGGAAATTTACGATAAATATATTGACGAATTGGACTGGCAGGTAAAAGAAAACGCCAATATGGCTTATTCTTTACAAGGGCTAAATCATTACGGAGTATCAGTTTTAACAAAGAAATATTGGCTGAACAAGGTTTATCCGCGCGAAATCAGGGAGGGAGTAAAGAGCGGAGATTTCCATTTGCACAACTTGGATTGTTTGGCCACTTATTGTTGTGGCTGGGACTTATATGATATTTTGATAAAAGGCTTTAAAGGTGTTTCCGGCAAAATGGAATCCAAGCCGGCCAAGCATTTTCGGGTTGCCTTGGGCCAAGTTGTAAATTTCTTTTATACCCTTCAGGGAGAAAGCGCCGGAGCGCAGGCCTTGAGCTCATTTGATACTTTGTTAGCTCCTTTTATCAGATATGACAATTTAAATTACCGCCAGGTTAAGCAATCAATCCAGGAGTTTTTATTTAACTGTTCTATTCCGACAAGGGTCGGTTTTCAGTCTCCTTTTACCAATCTTACTTTGGATATAAAACCTTCGGAGAATTTTGCCAAGCAGCCGGTAATTATTGGTGGACAGCCGCAAAAAGAAACCTACGGCGAATTTCAAGAAGAAATGACAATGTTAGTAAAGGCTTTTTACGAATGCATGATGGAGGGAGATGCTAAAGGAAGACCTTTTACTTTTCCTATCCCAACCATTAATATTACAGAGGATTTTCCATGGGACGATCCTGCTCTAGAGCCAATGTGGGAAGCAACCGCCAAATACGGAATTAATTATTTTGCTAATTTTCTGCAGTCTGATATGAAGCCATCTGATGTGCGCTCAATGTGTTGCAGATTGCGGTTGAGCAATAAAGAGCTTTATAAGAGAGGAGGAGGACTGTTCGGTTCTAATCCGCTTACCGGAAGCGTCGGCGTAGCAACAATTAATATGCCTCGCATCGGTTATTTATCCAAAACCAAGAAAGAGTTTTTTGAAAGACTGGCCAAGACAATGGATCTATTGAAAGAAAGCTTAGAGATCAAGAGGAAAGCTTTGGAAGATTTTATGGACAAAGGTCT
Organism: Candidatus Parcubacteria bacterium; assembly: GCA_023137175.1. Taxonomy (GTDB): domain Bacteria; phylum Patescibacteriota; class Minisyncoccia; order Minisyncoccales; family JAGLPU01; genus JAGLPU01. The sequence goes on from JAGLPU010000015.1 coordinate 8,612, forward strand.
TTATCCTTACTCAAGATTTTATCTTTCAGGAGTTAAAAAAATGCGTGGCGATTATTTTGGCAATCATTTTTCCACTATAGGCTTGATCGGAATGAACGAAACTTTATTGAATTTCCTAGGCGAGAACATCGGTTCTAAAAAAGGGAGGAAGTTTACTTTGGAAGTCATGGATTTTATGAAAGAACGACTGGTCAAATATCAAGAGGAAACAGGTAGTCTATACAATCTGGAAGCTACTCCCGCAGAAGGCACAAGCTATCGTTTGGCAAGAATGGACAGAGAAAAATATCCGGACATTATTACTGCCGGAACCAAGAAAGTTCCTTATTACACCAATTCAACCCAGCTGCCCGTTAATTATACTGATGATATTTTTGAAGACCTAAAGCTTCAAGACGAAATTCAGTGTGAGTATACCGGTGGTACGGTTCTCCATCTCTTTTTAGGAGAAAAGATCTCTGATGTTCAAATCGCTAAAAATTTGATTAAAAAAGTTTTTGAAAATTTCAGGTTGCCATATATCACCTTAACTCCTACTTTCTCAATTTGTCCCACCCATGGCTATCTATCCGGAGAGCATAAATTTTGTCCTCAATGCACTATTGAGCAGCCTTGTGAAGTTTATACCCGGGTGGTTGGATATCTTCGTCCTGTGGCCCAGTTTAATGCCGGTAAACAGCAGGAATTTAAAGAAAGAAAAGAGTTTAAAATACCTAAAAAATAGACAATAATGTTAATTGGCGGTTTACAAAAACTTACCTTAATAGATTATCCGGGTAAAGTAGCTTGCACTATTTTTACGATTGGTTGCAATTTTCGCTGCCCTTTCTGCTATAGCGGCGAGCTGGTTTTGCCGGAAAAGATTCTTCAACAAGAAAGGATTCCAGAAACTGAACTTTTTAACTTTCTAGAAGAAAGACAAGGCCTTTTGGATGGTTGTGTCATATGCGGCGGAGAGCCGACTTTCCACCAAGATTTACCTGAATTCATTGCTAAAATTAAAAAGCTGGGTTATGCGGTCAAGCTTGATACTAATGGCTCTAACCCCAAAATTTTAAAAGATTTAATTGAAGATAAATTGCTAGACTATGTAGCCATGGACATCAAGTCTTCTAAAGAGAAATATTTGTTTTACTCAGGAGAAAAAGCTATTTTGCAGGATATTGAAGAAAGCGTTGCCCAGTTGAAAAAAAATGAAGTTGGTTTCGAGTTCAGGACTACTATGGCACCTGGAATAACAAAAGAGGATATAGTGACAGTTGCCGAATGGATTGGCGCACCAGAGGTTAATTATTTTCTTCAGGAATTCAGCGGAGAAAAAGAAGTTATAAACCCAGAAATTTTAAAACTGCCAACTATTAAGAAAGAAGAGCTTCAGCAGCTCGTTGAGGTTATAAAAACAAAATTTAAAAAGTGTGAATTAAGATAAATGCTTCCTTTAGCAAAAATTATTGCCACTATCGGACCTGCCTGCCAGCAGCAGGCGGAAATAAAAAGTTTAATCTTGAAAGGAGTAAATGTTTTCAGGTTTAATCTTAAACATAACAGTCTGGATTGGCATGCGGCCGAAGTTGAACTGGTCAGGGGGATAGCTAAACAGCTGAAAAAGCCGGTTGGCATACTTCTTGACTTGGAAGGAGGGGAATTGAGAATAGGAAAATTCAAGACCAAAAATTTTAAAAAAGGAGAGACAGTGCTTTTTGCCCGAAACGAGAAAAAAAGCAATTGCCAAATTATTCCTTTTCCCAAAATAAAGAGTCTGCTTTGCTTGTCAGTCGGCCAAAAGATTCTGATAGATGACGGCAGGCACGAATTTAAAATAAGCAAAATAGACAAGGCTAAAAAGGAGATATATGCCAAAGTGATAATCGGAGGGACAATAAAAGAAAGAAAAGCGGTAAATATACCAAATTCAGGATTTAAGTCATCAATTAATGTTCAAGACGATTTGCCGGCTTTGGAGCTTTGCGCGCAGCTGAAAATAGATTTTCTGGCAATTTCTTTTATTAAAGAAAAAAATGATGTTTTGGTTTATAAGAAGTTTTTTGCCAAAAAAGAATTTAAGCCTTGGATTATTTCCAAAATAGAAACCAGAGAAGCTATTGCTGATTTTGATGATATTTTAAAAGAATCTGACGGGATAATGATTGCTCGAGGAGATTTGGGAGTAGAACTTCCTTTTGAAGAAGTGCCTTTTCTGCAGAAAATGCTTATTACTAAGTCTCTTGCAAAAGGAAAGCCGATAATAACTGCCACTCACATGCTGGAGTCAATGATAGAAAATCCTAAGGCTACCCGGGCGGAAATTTCAGATGTAGCCAATGCATTATATGATTTAAGCGACTGTCTGATGCTTTCCGGAGAAACGGCCTATGGGAAATATCCAGGTTTGTCGGTTGCCACAATGAGAAAAGTGGCAAATTTTATGGAAAAGCAAAAACCGGAAAAGCTTGATATTGATTATGAAATAAAAACTCAGACCGAAGCTATCTGTTACAGCGCCCACACTCTTTATAAAAGCGAATTTTGTCAAAAAAGGAATATTAAAGCGTTTGTTGTGCTTTCCAGAAAGGGGAAAACAAGCAGAGTGCTTTCCCGGTTGCGACCTTATCTTCCTATTTTTACCATTACCGATAACGAATCTTTAGTGAAAAAACTTACAATTCTTTTCGGAGTTTATCCTTTTTATTTAAATTTGGGCGGAATTTATAAACAAAAGGGAGTGAAAGAAATTAAGGGCATTTTAAATTTTCTTAAGAAGAACACTTTTTTGAAAACAGGAGATAAAGTTATTTTTGTTTGGGGAGAAGATTGGGGAACGCCAGGGAAAACAAGCGTTATGAGGATACAAGAGATAGTATAAAATGACTGTTTCTAAGATATTTTTGTTTCTTTGCCTTTCTTTCATAGCCGGAATTTTCCTGGCTTCTTTTTTTAATTTTACTCAGATTATTATTCTGAGTCTTTTAATTTTTGTGGCTGTCTTAATCTCTGTTTTTTGGAAACGCAAGAGAGCAGTTGTTTTTGGTTTTTGTATTTTATTTTTAGTTCTTGGCATCTTCCGCCAGCAAACAGCAATAAATTCCGTCCCGGATATTTTACCGCAAGAAGTTTCTTTATTCGTTCAAGTTGTTGCAGAACCGATTATAAAGGAAAACCATACTAAGCTGGTGGTTGCCGGGGATAAAGGTAAAATCTTATTAACAACCAACCGCTATCCGGAATATCAATACGGAGACAGATTGGAGATCAACGGCAATCTGGAGGTTCCAACGGAATTTGAAGGCTTTAATTATAAAGATTATTTGCTCAAAGACGGAATTTACGCGGTGATGTATAATCCTCGGATTAAATTATTGGATAAAGAATTTTACCAAGGAAGTTTTGAAATGAAAGTCTATGCTAAAATTTTGGAATTTAAGCAGAAATTAAAAGAATCAATCAAACAGAATTTGTCTCCTCCTTATTCCTCAATTCTGGGAGCAATAATTTTGGGGGACAAAAGCCGATTTTCTGAAGAGCTTAAGAATAAGCTGAATATTACCGGCTTGCGCCATATCACTTGTATTTCCGGAATGCATATTATTATTCTTTCCGGAATTTTAATGGGATTGGGAATAGCTTTAGGCTTTTGGCGAGGACAGGCTTTTTATTTTACCCTTGTACTACTAATTGTCTATATTATTATGATTGGCGCGCCTCCCTCAGCAGTCAGGGCAGGTATTATGGCCGGCTTACTGCTTTTTGCCCAAAAAATCGGGCGTTTTCGCGCTGCCAATCGGGCCTTGGTTTTTGCAGCCGTCTTAATGCTGGCTATCAACCCTTTCTTGCTGAAAAATGATGTTGGTTTCCAATTATCCTTTTTGGCTACTTTGGGCATAATTTATTTCCTGCCATTTTTCCAAAATTGGTTTAAATGGCTACCCCTAAAAGATATTATTTCTTTAACTCTAGCTGCCCAAGTATTTACCTTACCACTCTTAATCTATAATTTCGGTTATATATCTTTAGTTGCTCCTTTAACTAATTTATTGATTGTTCCCTTACTTCCTTTGATTATGATCTTAGGATTTGTTTTTGTTCTTAGCGGGCTTGTTTGGCAGCCTTTGGCCTGGCTTTTATCTTTGCCCTTGCAGTTATTACTGGCCTATATGGTTAAAATAATTGATTGTTTTGTTTGGATTCCTTTTGCTTCTGTTAATTTGGAAATATCCTGGAGTTTGTTTTTTGTTTTTTATTTATTTTTAGGCTGGTTTGCCTGGTATTTGGACAAAAAGCAGAAATTAAAGTTTTTAGACTATTAATTTTAAAAAAGCTATAATAATAGAATGAAGTTTCCTAAAGATTTTATCTGGGGTTCAGCCACATCGGCTTATCAAGTGGAAGGGGGCGTTGAAAACAGCGACTGGTCAATAGATTTTTCCACGTGCCAAAGCTGCGATCATTATAACCGTTATGAGGAAGATTTTACTTTGCTTGAGGAGTTAAATCAGAACGCCTATCGTTTTTCCTTGGAATGGTCTCGGATAGAGCCTCAAAAAAGCTGCATCAATGAGTTAGAAATTGAACATTATCGGAAAGTTTTGCAAAGCCTGAAATCTCGCAACATTAAAACCATGGTGACATTGCACCATTTTACCACTCCTTACTGGATAAAATGGTCTGACCCCAGCGCTGTCTTTTATTTCTCACGATTTGCCAAAGTGGTTTTTAAAGAGTATGCGGATTTAGTTGATTATTGGGTTGTTATTAATGAACCTTTGGTCTATGCTTCCCAAAGTTATTATAAAGGGATTTGGACGCCGCAGAAGAAGAGCTTATTCTCGTTTTTAAAAGTTGTTAATAATCAGATTAGCGCCTGCAGAAAAGTTTATCAAGATTTTCATTGTCTAAAACAAGATGTTCAAGTGGGAATTGCCAAAAACAATGTTTTCTTTGAGCCGTATAAATCCCTGCTTGATAAATTCAGCGCTTCTATGGCCCGCTATTTTTGGAACGATTATTTTCTAAATAAAGTGAAAAATCATTTGGATTTTATTGGCTTGAATTATTATTTTCACAGCAAGATTAAATTTCCTTTTTCAGTCCAAAATGAAAATAGGATTGTTTCAGATATAGGCTGGGAGATTTATCCACAGGGCATCTATCATGTTTTAAAAGAGCTTAAAAAATACAATCTGCCAATATTTATTACTGAAAATGGTTTAGCCGATGAAAAAGACAGGCACAGAAAGGAGTTTATAGAAAACCATCTTTATTGGGTTGGAAAGGCGATTAAGCAAGGAGTAGATGTGCGCGGCTATTTCCACTGGTCATTAATGGATAATTTTGAATGGGAAAAAGGATTTAAGCCTAGATTCGGTTTAGTCGAAATTGATTATAGGACTTTAGAGCGTCGGATTCGGTCTAGCGCTTATTATTACGCTAAGGTTTGTGGAAGCAATCAACTGTGACTTTCTTATTTTGAAAAAGAGGGTATAATATAATAATGACTAATTCCAAATCTTTCACCTTAATCGAACTTCTCGTAGTCATAGCCCTTATCGGTCTATTGGCTTCCATTGTTTTGGTTTCTCTTCAAGATGCCACTGCCCATGCCAGAGACGGGAAAAGAGATGCTGAAGCAGGAGAACCAAACAGCACTTTAAGGAAAACATTGGAAGTGTATCACAGTGTTCATGGAACTTATCCTTACAATGAGGACACGGAAGGAGATGTTGGCTGCTGTATAGAAGATAACGATGACATTAAGCTTGATCTAGTTCCATATATCACTGATATACCAGAAGATCCTAAGTATAATCCTGACGACCCAAAAAACCCTGATGATCTAAGCAAGTATTGCTACCGCTATAGGACAATAAACAGCGGAGAAGACTATAAAATCAGAGTTAATTATGAAAGAACAGGCATTAAAACAATTTCTTCTTGGGGCGGAGGGGCTATAAGCTATGAGGGACCAGAAATTGTTACTTTTGCTAAAACATTCAGTGATATTTCGTACAGTGATATCCAGCGAACTTCCGACGGCGGATATATCGCAGTTGGCGATAATTATAATTATGATGGTTCAGATATTTCGGTTATAAAATTTGATGTTGATAACAATCAGCTTTGGGCTAAAACTTTTGGAAATAGCGCTTTTGAAGCCATTAGTTCTGTCAAGGAAGTTCTTGGCGGATATATTGTCGTCGGAAGTAGAATGATATCTGCACCAATGGGACCAATGGGACCAATGGTAATTACCAATAACGATGTTTTAGTTATTAAATTAGACGGCGACGGCGAGCAGGTCTGGGCCAAGGCTTATAGTGGCGGTGGAGGTGATAATATTGCTTATTCAGTGATTGCTTCCGACGGTGGATATATTGCAGCAGGCAATAGGGGCGACGATGCTTTGGTTTTTAAACTAGACACTGACGGCGAGCAGGTCTGGGCTAAAACTTTTAGTGGTATTCCTGGTATTTGCATTCATTCAGTGATTGCTTCCGGCGGCGGATATATTGTAGCTGGCACCACTAGTGTTTTCGGCGGCGATGTTTTAGTTATTAAACTAGACGGCGACGGCGAGCAGGTCTGGGCCAAATCTTATGGCGGCGATGGTGATGAAA
>JAGLPU010000016.1 GCA_023137175.1 Candidatus Parcubacteria bacterium
GCTTATTCAATAATTGCTTCCGACGACGGATATATTGCAGCAGGTACTGCTGGTATTTTTGGCGGAGATGCTTTGATTCTCAAATTAGATCCAGACGGCAATATTTCTTCTTGCCCTTATCTCCAAAATGTTACTGCTAGTATTTCTCCTGTAAGCTTAGGAGATATTTCTTCAAACGCTGTGGAAAGTATTCTTATTTCGGAACCAGGAAGCATATTTATAGGAGATTTAGGAGACTTGCTTATAAGTTCAGACAATATCCCCTCAACAAGCATTTGTCCGGAATAATTTATTAATGTGACTAATTCCAAATCTTTCACCTTAATCGAACTTCTCGTAGTCATAGCCCTTATCGGTCTATTGGCTTCCATTGTTTTGGTTTCTCTTCAAGATGCCACTGCCCATGCCAGAGATGGGAAAAGAGATGCTGAAGCAGGAGAACCAAACAGCACTTTAAGGAAAACATTGGAAGTGTATCACAGTGTTCATGGAACTTATCCTTACAATGAGGACACGGAAGGAGATGTTGGCTGCTGTATAGAAGATAACGATGACATTAAGCTTGATCTAGTTCCATATATCACTGATATACCAGAAGATCCTAAGTATAATCCTGACGACCCAAAAAACCCTGATGATCTAAGCAAGTATTGCTACCGCTATAGGACAATAAACAGCGGAGAAGAATACAAGATAAGAGTTAATTACGAAAGAACAGGCATCAAAACAATTTCTTCTTGGGGCGGAGGAGACATAGATTATACTTCTTGGAGTTGTGGAGATGCGGTTGATTACGCCGGACAGAGTTATTCTACGGTTTTAATTGGAACTCAGTGCTGGATGGCAGGAAATCTTAATGTAATAAACGGAAATACTGATCAAAGTTGTTCTATAACAAGATATTGTTATGACGACAATTCTGTTAATTGCAACACCTACGGAGGTTTATACACTTGGAATGATATGATGTGCGGGGAGGCAAGCAGTAACTCTGAACCAAGCGGGGTCCAGGGCATCTGCCCGACTGGCTGGCACATCCCCGGCCATTATGAATGGGTTGATTTGGAGCGTCAGATTTGTTCCGACATTGGCAATTCAAACTGTGAGACTACCTTTCCTAAAGATACAACTACATTTGACTGGCTTGGTCAAGACACCATTACTGCTGAGGGAGAAGGTAGTGCCATGGCTGGCAATGAAACTCTCTGGACTGACGACGACATTGATAACGCGGGTGTGGGAAATAATGATTTCGGCGTTTCCAGTTTTAATGCGCTGCCATCTGGTTTTCGCTTTCCCGTTGGGATTTATGGTAATCTAGGAGGCAGTATACACATCTGGTCTTCTTTGGAGAATGATATTGATAGTGTTTGGATACGGCATTTGTATTACTCTCGTACGGATATTTTTCAAAACATAAGCGGCAAATCTAATAGCTTTTCTGTCCGATGTCTCAAGGATTAATTTAACTTTGTTTTAAGCACACTTATAATAAGAGAGAATATATTACCAATCTACTGAATTGTGGTATAATGGAACAATGAACAAAATCCTAAAGTATTTTTTGTTAACAATCTTAGGATTGTTTTGTTTATTTATCGCCTTCTTCTCTCTCGGCACTCCGCCCAAGGCGGAAAACATTAATTGGGGAGTTAATTTTTCCCAGAAGCACTGCCAGAATTTTGGGCTTGATTCGAAAGAAGTCTATTCAGCCATAATTGACGATTTAGAGGTGAAAAAAATAAAAATAGCGGTACATTGGGATTTAATTGAGCCGAAGCAGGGAGAATACTATTTTGACGACTTGGATTGGCAAATAAGTAAGGCGGAAGAAAACGACGTTAAATTACTTTTGGTGATCGGAATGAAAACTCCACGCTGGCCGGAATGCCATTTGCCGGAATGGACTGTTCATTTAAGCAAAGAAGAACAACAGAAAGCGATCTTATTCATGCTAGAGAAGGTCGTTTCTCACTATGAAGACAGAGTTGTGATAGAAGCATGGCAGATAGAAAATGAGCCGTTTTTCCCTTTTGGCGTTTGTCCATGGACTGATAAAGACTTTTTAAAAAAGGAAATAGCTCTTGTAAGATCAATTGATGAGCGCATGATTATTATTTCCGAAAGCGGAGAAGGATCTTTCTGGCTGCAAGCGGCAGAGCTAGGGGATATGGTAACAATAACTATGTACCGTGAAGCTTGGTTTGAGCAGCTGAACAGATATGTTGAATATCCCTTTAAGCCAATTTTCTACTGGCGTAAAGCGCAGGTTATTAAGAAATTGTATGATAAAGAAGTGATTTGCGGAGAGCTGCAAGCTGAACCATGGGGGCCGAAATTACTTTACGACTCACCATTGGAGGAACAGAAAAAAACAATGGATTTAATTCAATTCCGGAAAAACATTGATTTTGCTTCCCAGACCGGGTTAAAAGAGTTTACTCTATGGGGAGCAGAATGGTGGTATTGGCTAAAGATAAAACATAACCAGCCGGAAATTTGGGACGAGGCCAAAAAATTATTTACATCTTCTCTCTAAAATATGAAATTAAGCATTATTATTCCTGCTCTTAATGAGGAAAAGAATTTGCCAAAGCTTTTAAACTCTCTTAAGGAGCAGTCGTTTTCTGATTACGAAATAATTATAGCTGATGCCGGCTCTAAAGATAAAACAGCGGCTATCGCTAAAAAATATGGCTGCAAAATAATTGCGGGAGGATTGCCGGCCAAAGGAAGAAATGAAGGAGCGAAGGTTGCTCAAGGCAAATTGTTTTTGTTTTTAGACGCTGATATGATTTTACATTCTTCCTTTTTGGAAAAATTAATTGATCAGTTTGAAAAGAAAAAATTGGATATAGCTTCTTGTTCAATTTATCCAAACAAGAAAGTAGATAAATTTTTTCATGCTTTTTATAATATTTGGGCAAAATTATTGGAAGATGTTGTGCCGCATGCCAGCGAAGTCATTCTTATAAAGCGAGAATTTCACGAAATTATCAGGGGATTTGATAAGGATATTAAGATAGCCGAGGATCATTCTTATGCCCGAAAAGCAGCAAGGTTTGGCAAATTTGGTTTTTTACTGGAACTAAAAGCAGGAACTTCTTCCCGCAGGTTTGAAAAGGACGGCAGGGCAAAAACCTATGTAAAACTTGTTTTAGCCGGAGTTTATTTATTTCTTCTGGGAGACATTAAATCAGATATTTTTAAGTATAAATTTGACCATTATTCCAAGAAATCCAAAAAATAGGGTATAATAAATAAATGAACTTTAGACAACAATCTTTCACCCTTATAGAGCTTTTAGTGGTTATCTCTATTATTGGGGTATTAGGCAGTATTGTTTTGGCTAGCTTAGAAGGAGCTAAGGACCGTGCGGACATTGCCAAGTCTCAGCAGTTTTCTCATACGATCAGAACAAGCTTAGGAGATAAATTAGTCGGAGAGTGGAGGTTTGATGATAGCACTGAAGATAGTTCAGGCAGCGATAATCACGGAGCTATGCTTGGAGATCCGTCTTATGAGAACGGAATGTTTGGGCAATCCTTGGATTTTGATGGAAATGATTGTATAAATTGCGGCGATGACGATAATCTGGATCCTGGCAACAAGTCTTTCACTGTGGAAACATGGTTTAAATGGGATGGCACGGGAGGTGAAAACATAGTATATAATAAGGAAAATTTATACGAAGCAAGGGTACTTAATGGATATTTTCATTATGCATGGCGACCTCATTGGAGTTGGGATGGAGGAACACATTTTCCAGTCACCTCTGGAAAATGGCATCATGCGGTAGTTACTTATGATAAATCAAACCAATATCTTTATAAAGATGGTGAGCTTGCTTATTCGAGGGATCAAATCGGAAACATTGGACAAAATACATCCAGATTCTTAATAGGGGCGAGGGGTAATGCTGCTCCATATAATTATTTTTATGGAATTATTGATGAAGTTCGTATCTATAATAAAGCCTTATCTTCAGCTGAAATCCAGCAGCTTTACGCTCAAGGAGCAGCCAGCCACGGAATTGTCTTTAAACAACATTATGATTAATCAAATTAGGCAAATATGAATTTCAAACAGCGATCTTTCACCCTTATAGAACTTTTAGTCGTTATCTCTATTATTGGGGTATTAGGCAGTATTATTCTAGCTAGCTTAGGAGGAGCTAAAGACCGTGCGGACATTGCCAAGTCTCAGCAGTTTTCTCATACGATCAGAACAAGTTTAGGCGCTGATTTGGTAGGAGAGTGGAGACTTAACGATGTCACAGCGACTGACAGCAGCGGCAATGGCAATGATGGGACCGTTCACGGTCCTCCAGTACAAGTTGATGGAATGTTCGACGATGCTTTAGTATTTAATGGCAATGATTATATTGTCATAGACTCTGTTGCCGACGCAACTGCTCTAAATAATGCTCTAACCTGGGAAAGTTGGATCAAAACAACAGATTTTTCTGATAATGTTCTTGGCGGGTGGAATACTAGCGCAAACGGTAATTTGTTTTGGTTCCGCGTGCATAATGAGCTAGGAGATAGATTTCTTCAAATTTATGACGGGGTCTCTCACAATAGTCAAAAAGATGTGTCTGACGGAATTTGGCATCATATTGCCGTTATTTATGATAACGGTAATACTACTGCTTATATAGACGGAGAAATTGATATTGGTCCATATAGTCGCAGCAGAACATTCAGCTCAAGTGACAAAGTAACTATAGGAGCAGAGTGGGATAGTGGAGTCCTTTCCGGATATTTTAATGGTATTATTGATGAAGTTCGTATCTATAATAAAGCCTTATCTTCAGCTGAAATCCAGCAACTTTACGCTCAAGGAGCAGCCAGCCACGAAACTGTTTTGATAACCAACTAAAAGCTAAGCCGCTTCATATTTACGCTAAAATTATGTCATTATACGATTTACCAGAATTTAAACTGCCGGCAAAAAATAAATTGCCGAAGAATTTAAAGAAAATAAGACTATCTGGGAAAAAGATTGCCAAAACCTCATTTCGGAAGAACCGTTCTTTTTGGTTCATGATTTTGAATATCCTTATTCCCGCGCTGTTTGGCTTCTTTGCAGGAGCGCTTTCAGGCGGCTATTTTTATTTCGAAGTCAAAGATTATTTAGATAAGTTTAATCGGTCAGGATTAGGAGAAACAAGCATCATTGCTGAAGAAGCAAGGGAATCATCCTATTTTCCGCGAACTTTGCAAGAAGAATCGGTGATCAGAGTGGTGGAAGAAGTTTCTCCTTCCGTAGTCAGCATTGTTATCAGCAAAATAACAGAAAAAGACCATTATGATCTTTGGGAAACAAATTCTACTAAGGAAGAAATTGGCAGTGGAACCGGCTTTATTATTTCTTCCGACGGAATGGTTTTGACCAATAAGCATGTGGTTACCGATGAAAAAGCTGATTATGCTGTTCTTGCCAGCGACGGACAAGAATTTTCAGCGGAAGTTTTAGCGCGTGATCCGTTTAAAGATTTGGCAGTTTTGAAAATCATTACCGATAGGACCGATTTTCAGCCGGTAAAATTAGGGGATTCTGACAAACTTCAGATTGGACAAAGTGTTATTTCTATTGGCAACGCTTTAGGAGAATACAATAATACGATCTCAGTGGGAATAGTTTCCGGCCTGGGAAGGAAAATTGTTGCTTCCGGAGGAGGATTAACCGAGAAACTGGAAAATCTTATCCAAACGGACGCTGCTATTAATCGAGGAAATTCCGGGGGTCCGTTATTAAATTTAGCAGGCGAAGTTATCGGAGTAAGCGTGGCCATGTCCCAAACAGCAGAAAATATCGGTTTTGCCATTCCTGTTAATGATGCCAGAAGAGATATTGAAATGATCAAAGAAAAGGGAGAGATTATTTATCCATTCTTAGGGATTCGCTATGTAATAATTACTTCCGATATCCAACAAGAAGACGATTTGCCAATTGATTACGGAGCTTTGATTATCAGGGGAGATAATTTAGGCGAGGCAGCTGTAACTCCCGGTTCCGCTGCTGAGGCAGCGGGATTGAAAGAAGGGGATATTGTGCTGGAATTTGCCGGAGAAAAGATCACTTCTGACAATCCTCTGGCTAAAATTATTCAAAAATATAATCCGGGAGATAAAATAATTTTAAAGATTTTAAGAAACAACGAAGAAGAAATCATAGAAGTGGTTTTAGGAGAAAGAAATTCGTAATATTGCGGTTTTAGGCATTTTGTGTTAAAAAAGGGGTAATGAACGGCGGAAATTTCACTCATAAGGTCCAAGAAGCAATGATGCTGGCCCAATCTATTGCCCAGAAAAAAGGCCAGCAACAAATAGACGCTTTGCATATTTTTTCTGCTCTGCTTTCTCAGGAAGAAAGCGTGATTTTGACTTTGCTGCAGAAACTAGAAGTTGATACAGAGAACTTAAAGAGAAAAGCGGAAACAGCTTTAGACGGAATACCGACTTCTGCTAATTTACAGAGCTTTGGCCAATTTTATCTGACTCAAGACATGGCTAAAGTTTTAGAAAGAGCCGGTCAGGAATCAATTAAAATGGGAGATGAGTTTATTTCGGTTGAACACCTGTTTTTGGCTTTACTTACCACCGAAACAAAAGTTAAAGAGATTTTAGACAATGCAGTCTTTTTCAAAACCGGTGGAGACTCTGCCATCTTAGAATCTGGAAAATTAGATTATGATACTATTTTAAAGGTTTTGGCTCAGCTGCGTGGAGGAATGAGGATCACCGATCCTGAACCGGAATCAAAATACCAGATTATTGAAAAATATGCCCGCAACTTGACTCAAGTGGCCCGTGAAGGAAAACTGGATCCTGTTATTGGCCGAGAGAATGAAGTTAGAAGGTTAATGCAGGTTCTTTCTCGGAGAACAAAAAATAATCCGGTTCTACTGGGAGAAGCAGGAGTAGGAAAAACAGCTATTGTAGAAGGACTGGCCCAGAGGATTATCAAAGGTGACGTTCCGGAAAGCATTAAGGATAAAGAAATAATTGCTTTGGATCTAGGCGCTTTGATCGCGGGCACAAAATATCGTGGAGAGTTTGAAAGCAGAATGAAATCCCTTCTTAAAGAGATCAACAGGGCGGCAGGCCATTATATATTATTTATAGATGAACTGCATACTTTAATCGGCGCTGGAGGGGCTGAGGGAGCCATTGACGCTTCTAATCTGTTAAAGCCGGCTTTGGCTAGGGGAGAGTTGAAAACAATCGGCGCAACCACCTTAAAAGAATACCAAAAATACATTGAAAAAGATCCGGCCTTGGAGCGAAGGTTCCAGCCGGTTTATGTCGCAGAGCCGTCAGTGGAAGATGCTATTTCTATTTTACGCGGCATTAAAGATAAGTATGAGGCTCACCACGGAGTAAGAATCAAAGATGCTGCGCTAGTGGCAGCAGCAGAGCTTGCTTCAAGATATATCACTGACAGATTTTTACCGGATAAAGCAGTGGATTTAATGGATGAAGCTACCAGCGCTTTGCGTTTGGAGATTGAATCAGAGCCGGCCGGCTTTGATGAATTCAGAAAAGAAATTCAAAGGCTGGAAATTGAAAAAGAAGCGCTGAAAAAAGAAACTGATCCTGTTTCTCGCCGTAAAACAAAGGCTGCTGATAGAGCCTTGGCGGATTTAAAAGAAAAATCCAAAGATATTGAAATGCGCTGGAAAACTGAAAAAGGTTTGATCCAAGACATTAGAAATTTAAGAAAAGAGATTGACGAACTTAATTTTCAGACGGAAGTTGCCGAAAGAGAGGCTGATTTGCAAAAGCTTGCAGAGATCAAGTATGGCGAAATTCCCACTATTTTACAGGAAATTAAGAAAAAAGAGCAGAAATTAATTAGATTTCGCAAAAAGCATCAATTATTAAAAGAAGAGGTGACGGAAGAAGATATAGCTAAAATTGTTTCCACTTGGACCGGCATTCCGGTGACCAGACTTTTGGAAGAGGAAGCCAGAAAATTGGAAAGAATGGAAGAAATTATTTCTAAAAAAGTGATTGGCCAGGGAGATGCGATTAAGGCGGTTTCCAACGCTATTCGGCGTTCCCGAGCCGGTATTTCCGAAGAAAATAAGCCATTGGGCTCTTTCATGTTTTTAGGACCGACCGGAGTTGGTAAAACCGAAACTGCCAAAGTTTTGGCTAAGTTTTTGTTCAATGACGAAAAAGCTTTGGTCAGGGTTGATATGTCAGAATACATGGAAAAACATGCGGTTTCCAAGATTATTGGTTCGCCTCCCGGCTATATTGGACATGAGGAAGGGGGACAGCTGACCGAGAAAATTCGCCGCCGCCCTTATAGTGTCATTTTACTGGATGAAATTGAAAAAGCTCATCCCGAAGTTTTTAATATTTTATTGCAGATTTTTGAAGACGGAAGATTGACTGATGCCAAAGGCAGAATGGTTTCTTTCAAGAACACTATTATTATTATGACTTCCAATATCGGTTCTGAGCATATTGTTAAAATGAGCTCCTTGGGCTTTACCGAAGGAACCGAAGAAAAAAATCTACGGGAGAAGGTGCTGGATTCATTAAAAGAAGAATTTCGTCCGGAGTTTTTAAACAGGATAGACGAAATTGTAATATTCAACCATTTAGGCCAGGAAGAGATCAATAAAATAGTAGAGCTTGAGTTAGACAAAGTGGCAGAACGGCTTAAGCATAAAAGGATAGGTATAAAGATATCTCAGGCAGCGAAGAAATTGCTGGCAGAAAAAGGTTTTGATCGCAATTTAGGCGCCAGGCCCTTAAAAAGAGTAATCCAGAAATTAATGTTAGATCCTTTCTCTTTGAAGATTGTTTCCGGACAGATCAAAGAAGGTGACAGGATATTTATTGATGTTAAGAAAGGAGAGATTGTTTTCAACACTACTGTCTCAGCTAAATCAAAGAAAAACAACGAATGATTAAAAATATTTTTAAAATCATTATTGTTTTCATAGTTGGTATTGTGGGCGGAATTTTTTCCGAACATATCCTCTGGCCTTATTTCATAGAAAGGCCTCTTTTTTACGAATACCAACTGGAAAACAGGCCGATCCACTTAACCGAAACTATCTATATCCAGGAAAATGTTGCTGTAATTGAAGCAATTGGAAGAGCGGAAAAAGCGATAATAGGAGTAAAAACAGAACTGAAAACAGGGAAAACAATAGAAGGCGGCGGATTGGCCATTACTTCTGACGGCTTGATAGTCACTTTAGCTGAACTTGTTCCCCAAGGAGAGGATTTCAGTTTTTTTGTTAACAAAGAAAAAGTTTCTTTTAAGGTATTAAAAAGAGATTTGAAAGAAAACCTGGCTTTAGTAAAATTGGAAAAGAACGGTTTACCAACTGTCAGTTTTGCCAATATCAGAGAAATAAAGAGGGGACAGACAGTTTTTTTAAGCGGAATAATTTTCGATGATAAAATTCCGCAAAGAACTGCGAACGAAGGGATTATTAAGCGATATGATGAAAATATGATTTATACCAGTATTTTTGATAATCTTTTGGGCAGCTCCTTATTTGATATTGAGGGGAATGTTTTGGGCTTGAACACTGTTAATAAGGCAGGGGAAATTGAGACTATTTCCATTGAGATTATAAAACAATTCGCCGGATTTTAAGTTAAAATTTTATAAGAGGATAGATTTAAAGATCACCAGCAGGGTGTTTTTTATTTCTAACATTACTGAAAAATTTGACAGAATCTTAATTCTGTGCTATTCTTTAAATTACGAAATGCATTTTAACAATTAAATTCGAATTTATAAAAACAAAGTATGGCCATTCTGAAATGATAGCTGCAGGATATTTGAGCAAAGATAAAGAGGGAAAAGTCATGCTGACAGATCTTGCATTAGCTAAAATTCATGCAGAATATGCAAGATAAAATAAAGTCCCACCAGACATTTGAAGATTGGTGGGCTATTTTTTTTGAGATAGCCTATTAAAAAGAAGGCCAAAACTCTATTTTTGTTTTTTAAGGAAGGAGATAAATTCTTATAGGTAAATTGATAGTTGACTATTGACAGTAAACTGTCAACTATGTTAGGATTTAGGCATGAAAACAAATACCAGCCAGAAAATTTTAGATTATGTAAGTTCCAAGGGGCGGGTATCCGCTAAAGAGATTATTGACTATCTGGGCTTTAGCCGCCAAGCTGTTTTTAAGCAGCTAGCTAAACTTTTGGAACAAGAAAAAATCAGCAAACTCGGCATGCCACCGAAGGTTTTTTATGTGATTGTTGAAAACAGAAAAGCTCAAAAGGAATATGAGATATTGGAAGACATCAAGATCTTTATTGAAGAGAGATTTATAGATATTACGCCAGCCGGTCAAATGCAGAAAGGGTGGACAGCTTTTGTTGATTGGTGTTTGAAGCGCAATCAAGATGTTAAAAAATCAGCAATGGATTATGTGGATATTATCAAAAAATATGACGCCATTAGGAAAAACGGATTGATTGATGGGATGAAAAAAATGAAAAACACTTTTTCTAAAGTTTACCTGGACTCTCTTTTTTATCTTGATTTTTACAGTGTTGAAAGATTTGGCAAGACAAGATTGGGCAAGACTTTGCTTTATGCCAAACAGAGTCAAAACAAAGCAATGATTAAGGAAATTGCTAAAGAGATAAAGCCTGCTATTCAGCATTTGATTAGAAAATATAATGTTGATGCAGTCGCTTTTATCCCGCCGACAGTGAAAAGAGAAGTGCAATTTATTAAAGAATTGGAAAGAAATTTAAAGCTTAGTGTTAATATAATCCGTATTACAAAGATCAAAACTCCGATTATGGTTCCGCAGAAAACGCTCAGTAAACTGGAAGACAGAATTGAAAACGCGGAACAGACATTTATTTTAGAAGAAACAACGCTATATAATAATATTCTGCTTATCGATGATGCAGTGGGTTCGGGAGCTACTCTTAATGAGATCGCCGCTCAAATCAAAAAGAAAAGCCTTGTTAAGGATAAAATCATTGGTTTAGCAATTACCGGAAGCTTAAAGGGCTTTGATGTTATCAGCGAGGTATAAATTATTAATCAGCGTTTCTCACCGCTAAAATTTTAACAGGCCGGTGGCTGGCTAAGTATCTTATTTTATCTCCAAAATTAGCGTTTTTTCTAGAAACATAATTATCTAAATACCAATGTTTGGAAGGATCAGGAAAATAAGCGGTAGAGGACCAATAATGCCAGTTAGAACTTATCCCTCGGTGGGTCATTCCAGCAGAAAGCAATAACTCTTTTATAGTCGGTAAACGCCAGTCTGTATGGCCGGCAAACTCTAAATTTTCCACATAGTCAACAGCTTGTTCCCAAGTACATGAATAAGTTGAAAATTCAGTTTCATGCCATATTAGGTTTGTGCATAGATCTGTTTTTGTACCGTCTCCATTATCTTCAACGCCTAAAACACAGCCTTTTTGATGATAGCCGTCATCTCCTTCTTTGTAAGAGGAGTATGGGTTGTTAGAAGGCAGGATTTCATTATTTTCAGGACCGCGAACAGGCCTTAGATAATAAAGGGCTGACAAATCTCTACGAATATCCGTTCTATATGTCTGAGCGTTATTGAAGTCTACAGCATAAACATTGTAAATATATCCGTCGCCAATCCAATCTTTCCAATGAGATGATGTCCAGTATTTATCAGATATTTGATTTAAAAAGTAGTTGCTGTTAATTGTGGGAGTGTTCTCATAATCAACAATACTGAATAATTCATTATAGCTGGGTAGCCGCCAGTCTGTATAACCTGCGAAGTCCAGCTCATTGCAAAACTCAATTGCATTTGTCCATCTGGTAGTTGTGCCGTTATTTCCGCCAACTCCCGTTCCATCTTTTCCCCACATTAGGCCTGTGCAGTTATCTGTAATAGTGCCGTCATTATTGTCGGTGTAGTCATCACGGCATCCGGATGTGTAAAATCCATCATCGTATTTATCGTACGAAGTTGTTTGTCCGGTGGCAGGCAAGATTCCTCCTAACAAAGGAATTTCAGAAGAGACAATATTGGAAATTTCAGAATAATTTTGGCCATCAAAAGCTTTGACTGCAAAATAATAAGTGGAATTATAGTAAAGGTCATGAATAGTAACAGTGGTCGAGGTTGAGATAAGAGTATTATCCCAATTGTTTTCATCAATTTCTTGTTTACTGCAATGGATGCTATAAGAAAGGTTTTCCACAGGGGTGTCTTGATCACTGGATGCTGACCAAGATAAAGTGACAGCATTATTATTCCTATTAATGATAGCAAGATCAATAATCGCTTCGGGAGAAAAAATATTGCTTATTTCTCCTTTGCTGTTAGTAGGGAACGGCATTTCTTTGATTTCAAAGTCCGGCAAATTATTGTTTGTGTCAATGTAATTTCCAACGCTGTTTTGAATGCGGGACAAGCTTCTCCCTTCCTGTGGAGCAAGCGCGCTATTTTCTTCTTTAACTAGAGTTTCTGCCCAGCCTAAAGCGTCAATTTTACAGCTTTTCGCGGATTCAGTGCTGGTAGCTTCTTGTGGATTACAGGAAAAAATAGCAATAGAACCGAATTCATCATTCAATTGCTTAGTTCCATAAACTTGCCAGTCGCTGTCAGGATTGCCATTTTCCTGTGGATAACTATTCAAGCCGATGAGATAATAACTGTTTGCTGAGATAACTGCCACTTCCGGAAATTCCTTATTCCTATTAGGCTCATTCCAATCCCGGTTGGAAGGAAAATAGGAAAAGTACCAGCTGCTTATATCAACATCTTCGTTCGTTGGGTTATAAAGCTCTATAAATTCTTTATCAGCAAGCTGAATTTCGGATATTACTATTGTTTGAGCTAACGGCAGTTCAATAGTGATTGTTGCTTCCTTCCATTCGCTTTGATTGCCAGCCTTGTCTTTAGCTTTAATTTTAAATAAATAATTATGTTCGTTCTTGCCCTTTAAAGAAAGTTGAGTTTTATCTGCTGTGAGCTCCAGAGTTTCATTTATGGGCCAACTTTTCCAAGTTTCATCCATATATTCCATAATATCACTATCACCGGAACTGTCTGTGTATAAAATAGAGAAAGAGTCTATGCCGGAAGGGGAATCAGTTCCAACTATATCCGTGGCTGCCCAGCTAAGAGTGAAATAAAGGGAGCTTTGTGCTGTGGATAAGTCAAAGTTAACTATTGGAGGAGTATTGTCTAAAAACTCTTCTATTATTTCTTCTTCGGATGTCGTTGCGCTATTTTCTTGTTTTGGCGTTCCCATTACTTCACTATTGCCATCATATGTATGCCAGCCGATTGAATCCTTTTCCATTGTTCTTTTTTCAGTATTATCTCCGGCAGGCCAAGTATCAACAATTATTTCGTCAATTAAATTACAATTTTGGTCAAATAGCCGCAACGATTCATTTTCGTTATTTAAATAGCCGGAATATATTTTATCGGCCTGAATATTAGGAACCGCTTCTTCGTTTCTTTCCAGCAGATAAAAGCCTTGGGCAGAAATAGAATCATTATCAAAGATGATTTTTATTTGTTCGTCTTTATCTAAAAGCTGCCAGCCGGCAAGAGAAACATCTTCTTGCGATGTGTTTTTTAGTTCCAGCCATTCATTCCGCCAATCAGCTAAATTTCCCATCCATGCGATTTCGTTAAAAACTATTGGTGTATTAGTGGCTGTGGATAAGTTTTCTTGGGAGCAAAATTGAGGTTCGGAGTTTTCCACAGGCACACTTGCTTCTTGAAGATTACTTGTTGTTCCGCCGGAACTGCTTGTGATGCCGGCGCTGTTCTTTTCTTTCGGAGTTCCCATAACTTTGTTTTTAGGAAAGTTATTGCCATAGGTTTGCCAGTTTAAATTATTTGATCTTTCCATTGTTCTTTTTTCGGAACTGCTTCCTCCCTCCCAATTCGGATCGGCGATTGCTTCATCTTGAATCTGGCATTCGGCATCAAAGAGATATAGCGCTTCTTCTGAGTTTTTAAGATTGCCGGTGTAAATAAGATCGGCAGCAAGTCCCGGGACAGAATCATCATCGGTTCTTTCAAGTAGATAGAATCCTTCAGCCGGGATAATATCTTTTTCTGTGAAGATTATTTGGATTTGTTCATCTTTGTCTGAAAGTTGCCAACCATTCAAGTTGATTTCTTTATTGGTAAGATTTTTGAGTTCAATCCATTCATTACTTGATGAATCTTTTGTTCCCATCCATGCGATTTCGTTGATCAAGATAGCGTTCTGAATAGGAGATGTTCCTGTTTTCTTTCGGCAGATTGCTGGTTCTTCCACTATTTCTTCTTTTAGTTCTCCTTCTTCTTCAATTTCCTCTGCTTCCAAGCTTTCTTCTTTCTCTTCTTCCGGTATTTTAATTATTTTAGCTAATTGGACTTCTCTTTTTCCCATTTCTATTATTTTTTGGGAAAGAACATCCATTTCTTCACTAATGTCATCCAGCTTTTCTACAATCTCATCCAGCGAACGGCCGTTTTCGGCAGACGCATCAATAAAGAAAGGAGGTCGTGTCTCCTGCGTTTCTTCTGGAGGCTTAATTTTTAAAGATTCAGGTAAAATAGTAAGTAGTTTTGTTTCTATTTCTTCAATCTTTGTGCTGGTAATTTTATTTTCCGTAATAAGCTTGGAATATATGTCGTCTTTTTCTGAAAGGGGGAGCGTTTGAACCAAAGAAGCTCCAAAAGGATTGTGTTTATCAATAGTTCTTTTTATTCTATCAAAAGCTCTTCCTATTGAGTCAGCAGCATCTTTTAACCCTTTTCCTATGTCTTCAAAAATATTTGAAGAAGAGTTTTCCACAGGTTCGTCTTTTTTAGCAAACTTTTGAGAAATATTTTCTATTGTCCATTTTATTTCTTTGATTTTGCTTTTTATAGGTTCCGTAAGGTTTCTCTCCCACCACGAAAGTGGTCTTAACCCTAAATCAGGCACAGGTTGGTCAAAGATAATATCAATAGTAGGCGCACCAATCCATTTATATTCTCCATATCTATCTTTTTCTGTCGCGCCTTGTATTTTAGTAATGAAAGGAGGTAAATTACTTTCCAATTCGTGATAAAAATTTACATTAGATTTCGGTGGATTAATGGGATTTGGAGAGTAAAATCTTATTTCAGTTTTATTATCAGATGGCCTGCGAATTATAATATATTGAAAAACAGCTTTTGCGTTTTTTCTTTGATAATAATAATTAAATTCTATCGCCCCGGCAGCCACTTTTATTTCTTCTTGCATTAACCAATCCATTCCATATTCCACGGCTCTACTGATACTCTCTCTTTCAAATTTTTCCAAAACTGGTCCAACATCACCGGCGGCAATCAGCTTTGCCATGTCCACGGCATTTTTAGTTATTTTCCATGTCACTTTAATCGGAATATCTATAAAAAAATAGTTTAGGGCATTCTCTACCGCTGCCGCTTTAAGAAACACCGGCACAGCCCTTTCTTCTGGCGTAGAATAAACAGAGGTTTCAGAAATAAAATGTTTATCAGTAAATATCTGGATTGACGATCTTAATAATTTTTGAGTATCTTCTTTAGTAATCTCAAGGTGTTTCTTTAATTCTTTAAGAGAAAGTTCATCAGTATTATCTGCCAAGGCTATTTTAGGTAAAAAGAAAAAGCCTACTAAACAAATCAGCAAAGCTATAAAAGAAACCTTTTTAGTAAAGATATTCATTTTTTCTATTTCCTCCCTTTTTTCCTCCTCTAATATATCTATTCAATAACAACTGTTTCTAAAAATTTATCAAATTCTTGTTCGCATCGCTCTTTATCTTCCGAAAAAAGATATGTTTCAAATATATATATATATTTATTTTTTGGGATTTTAACCGCAATATATTCTCCCGGAAGGATTGATTCATCTTCAGGATGATTTTCTTTTGGAGAGTAAGCATGTTTAACAGCATAACTTCCGTTGACTTCAATGATTTTATCGTCATGGTGAATTTTATCAGAATAAAATTCATTATATTCCTCTGGCGATTCTAAATACCAATTTATCTGGTTTTGAAGATCATTATATTCCATCTCATAGACACCTACTTTTTTTTCTTTGCTTACATACATTGCTACAGCACATCCTTTTTCAAATATGGGGAAATTATAATTAATTGTTTCTGGGTATAATTGGAAATCAGGGCTAGTAAAAAGAAAACTTTCTTCTTCTTTTTCTATCTGCCAGTCTATAAGAATCTCCATTGTTAGTCTTGTCCCTTTATGTTTTATTATCTTCTTACTTTCCGTTTCTTCAATAATGAATTCGTTAGAAGGCACATATCTATGCCATTTAGCGTATTCCTCCAATTGCCAGGAATAATAAAGCTTTCCTGCGATACCAAGAACAACAAATAACAAAATAACTAGCACGGAAATAATAATTTTCTTTTTATTCATATTTTAATCTTATTTATGGGTTTGTGCTTAACTCGGTTGAGCACAAGCAAAAAGAAAAAGGAGCTTATTCCTTTTTCTTTATTTCTTTAATAATTTTATGAATTCTTCAGTTGAGATCTCTAAATCGCAAAGAATCGCTTTTAGTGTTCCCCGAGGAATATCTTTTCCTGAATGGAAGGGGACAGTCACTCTTCTGTTATCCTGGTGTTTAAATTGAATATGGCTTCCTACTTGATGATATTTAAAGAATCCAATTTTCTTTAAAACTCTTATTAGTTCTTTGGATTTTACAATAGGCAATTTTGGCATAATCTAATTTTTTATAAGTTCTTTTTCGGTGAAAGTTTGAATAAATTCTAAGCTTTCCTTGTCCTGAGAAATAGCATTCTTGTCTTTCAGGAGTCCTTGGATGTGGCATTTTATTGCATCTCTTAGATTTTTTCTCGTTTCTTGTATTGTTTTACCCCAAGTATGGCAACCACGCAAAGAAGGAACATATCCATGAAATGTGTTCTTTTCGTCCGGTTCAATAATAATTCTAAAAGTATATATGCTCATAATTAAAAAAGTATTAATTATTTAACTTGTTAGTATATTAGCCAAAAAATCATACGAATGCAATAGCTTGTAGTAATTGTGCTAAACCGGGTTTAACATATAAATAAAAAAAAAGAGGGTTTTAGTCCCTCTTTGGTTTGTGTGCATCATGCACAAGGCGGCTGTTCTGGAATGGGGCATCTTTCTTCTCTGTAGTTGTTCAATTTTTTTCTTAATGCTTCCTGTTCTTCCTTGTTTTGCTGATATCTTTTCTTTCCAAGCCGGTCTTTTGCCTCTGTTGTGCACTTTGTAACATGCAAGAATTCTTCCAATATATCTCCACTTGGATGTGGTATATCAGGATCTAAATATTGGCCAGGAGGTCTATATTGATCGATCTCAAGTTTAGCGGTTTCTCCACTAGTTTTATCTGTATATAAACCAATACCAGGTTCAGGCATTGTATCACCTCTGTCTTATATTTATATGTAAAAAAGCTATTAATATTACTTATAGTCTTTTTTTAAAATATGGCAATAGTTCTTGCTCTATTTCCTGTTTTTTGTTATGCTGGTTCTAGGTTTAATAACAAGTTAAGCAGTATTTATTAGTAAAGTGGATAAAGATTATTTCATAAAACTAACACTGGGAGTTTATCGAGTGACAGAGCTTTTCCCGCAGGAAGAACCGTTAAAATTTAAGATTAGAGAAAGGGCTAATGATATTTTAGCTGGTTTGATTTTGTGCGCAGGGAATCCGGTAAAAATTACAGCAGGGGATAAAAAGAGAATTACAGAAGATGTTTTCCAAAACATGGAAATCATTAAAGGATATTTTAAAGTTGGGGAAGGACAAAAATGGATTGATTCCCGCAATTTTTCGTTGTTAAAGAAAGAGTATAATAAGATAAGGAGGGAAATTGGAGACAAGGAAGAAGAGATAAAGCAAAACAGCCAAAATTTGGCGGAATCTAACACTGTAAAGACTATCATGCCGGTGAAGGTTGATAACAATGAAGAACTTTCAGATCGGCAAAAAAGAGTCTTCCAATTATTAAAGCAGAGGCATAAAATAAAAGTGGGGGAACTGGTTAAAGCTTTTTCAAATATCAGTAAAAGAACTTTACAGAGAGATCTAGAGATTTTAGCGTCCAAAGGTTTTGTTGTCAGGAATGGAAGCCATAACGGCATATTCTACGAATTCAAAGATAAGCAGAAGAGTTAATAGGGTGTGACAGAGGTGTGACATTGCGACAGGGGGTATGACAGAGGTGTGACATCATTCTAATATTAATAAATAAGTTTATAGTTTATATTAGAGAGAAAAGTTTCTATAGTAAGTGTGACATAATAGGTGTGACATTTATAGTTAAATTTTATGGACAGCCTTCAACAAGAATTTGAGAAGATTTACGATGAGTATATAGAAAAGATTTATCGTTTTGTCTTCTTTAAAATAAATTCTCGAGAGATTGCCGAAGACATAACTTCCGAGGTTTTTCTGCGTGGCTGGAAGGCTTTCCAAAAGAGCAAGCAGGGAGAGAAAGAAATTGAAAATTTGCCGGCCTTTCTTTATCAAATTGCCCGCAATACTGTTGCCGATTTTTGCCGCAAAAACGGAGAGCTCAAAGTGGTTTCGGCAGAACATAATGAAATTATTGACCCTCAGCCCGGCGTTGAAAAAAAAGCAGAGGTTGATTCAGAGATAGAAAATATCAAATTAGTCATGAGCGATATTAAAGACGAGTATAGGGAAGTGATTACTTTGCGCTATCTTAATGATTTATCCACGATAGAAGTTGCCAAAGTATTGGGCAAGTCGGAAGGAGCGGTAAGGGTGTCTCTCCACCGCGCCTTAAGGTCCTTAAAAAAGAAGCTTGCTTAAAGTGTAACGAAAGCTTGGTTTTTCCGTCTTAATTATAAAGGAACTAATTTTACTTCAATGACTGACACAGAACTCATTCAAAAAATTCGAAAGCTCAAACAAATTAAACCCAGAGAAGAATGGGTTGTTTTGACTAAGAATAAGATGTTTGATATAAAGGATGAGGTAATAGAAAACACAGCAGAACAGACAACAGAAGCTAAAACTGGAATAAAAGAAATTTTAATAGGCGCTTTTAAAATGTTGAATTATAGACCGGCAATGGCGGCAACAGTTTCGTTTGCCTTTTTATTTGTGCTCTTTGTTTCCGCACAGAATTCTTTACCAGGCGATTCTCTTTTTTCTATCAAAAAGATCACTGAGCAAGTAAGGATAGAATTGGCTTCCCAAACCGAAAAGCCGAAAGTCCAGCTGGAATTAGCTGAGAAGAGATTAACGGAATTAGCCAAGATTGCTGATGCCAACCTAGGAAAAAATTTGGCTTCTGCGATAGAGGAGTTTGAAAAAACAGCCAAGAAGTCAGCAAGGGCATTGAAAGAAATGTCCGCAGTTGATGATTATAAGATAGACAAAGAGATAGTGGCCGTGATTGAGGCGATAGAAGAGAAAACAAAAAATATAGAAAAAACTTTAGCAGTACAGATAGACACTAGCGCTTTCACAGAATCAGCCGACTCCTATTACCGAATTTGCCAGCTGGAAGTTGAACAGCAGATTACAGATTTTGAAAACAGCACACTTACTGTTGAGCAAGAAGGTTTATTGCAGACAGCAAAACAGCACTATAAAGAAGGGGATTGCAATCAGGCCTTGGAAGTAATTTTCATTTTAAGCAATCCGGAAGAGTAAAAGATAAGATAGATTGAGATAAATTGTTTTTATCTGTTTGTGTCGTTGCGAAACAATATTCCGGAACAAATAATTTAAAGTTCGAACGTCGTTAGCTCACTTTTCTTGAATGTTTGCAGAAATGCAGCAAAAATCATGATTTATATTCAAAAGAAGTGATTTGGTCGATTACGGCGAAATAAAATTAAAATAAAAAGTAAATTGAAATTTAATTAATCAATTTTTGATTAATTAAAGAAAAGAAAAGAAATTAAAATTATGTCTAAATTTAAAAAAATTGTTGCAGGATTAGTATTTGCAGCTGTAGTAGTATCTACTCCAATCGCTGCCGCAACAACAGAAGAGCTTCAAGCGCAAATTGATTTGCTATTGGCTCAACTGGCTCAGTTGCAAGCTCAATTGGCAGATATAACAGGAACACCAACAACACCAACAGGAACAACATATGTTGGTTGCACAATTTCCAGCTTTGACAGCAATCTTAGCCAAGGAATGAGTGGAGCTGATGTTAAATGTTTACAGATTATTCTGAATTCAGCCGCTGACACACAAGTAGCTGCTTCAGGTGTCGGTTCTGCCGGCAATGAAACTGATTACTTCGGTTCTTTAACCAAAGGCGGAGTTATCAAATTCCAAGAAAAATATACCGCTGAAGTTTTAGCCACTTACGGTTTAACTTCAGGAACAGGTTATGTAGGTCAAACTACAAGAGCTAAATTAAACAGCCTATTGGCCGCCGCCGCTACCGGAGACACAGGTGACACAGGTGACACTGGAGATACTGGTGACACAGGTGACACTGGAGATACTGGTGACACAGGAGCTGCCGCAGGTTTAACTATTACTTTAGCTTCTGACACACCGGCTTCTGCTACAGTAGCTGATAACGCTAACTCTAACTTCACTAAAGTCACAATGACTGCAAGTGGAGCAGATGTTTCCGTTAACAGCATTTATGTAACCAGAACAGGATTAAGCACAAACTCTGATTTGGAGAATATCAAATTTATTGATGCAGATGGAATGACTAAAGGAACTACCGGAAGCCTGAACACTAACAGCAAGGCTTTAATCACTTTTGCTCCGGCTTTAGTTGTTAAAGACGGCACAAGCGTTAATTATTACATCAGAGCAGGATTTCCTAACGGAACTTCAGCCGGATTAAGCGCTACTCTGAGCATTGCTTCCGCTGATGATGTTTCAGCCGGAACAGCTACTATTAATGGGGCTTTCCCTGTTGCTGGTAATACAATGTCAGTAGTTTCCTTAACTATCGGTTCAGCCACTGTTGTTAAAGACGGCACAGTAGCTGATTCTACACCGGATGTTGGAGACACTGATGTAATTGTTAACCAATTCAAAGTGACTGCCGGTTCAACCGAAGCAATTACTCTTGAATACCTTACAGTAATGGAAGCGGGAACAGCTTCTTACAGCGACATTGCCAACATTGAACTTTACAGTGTTACTGAAAACAAAACTTTAGGCACAGTCGCCAGCTGGAATGCAGAAGGAAAAGCTGGTTTTCCTTTAGATATTGTTATTGATAAAGGAGAAATTCATCGCTTTAAGATAATGGTTGACATTCTTAGCGGTTCCAGTTTAACAACTAACGCTGATATTGTTGACGGAAGCGATACTTTGCTTACTGTTAAAGGAAACAGCTACGGATTCTACATTACTCCTACCACCACTACCGGAAGTTGGACAACTAACTTTAAAGGTAAAGGGTCTGCTGACCAAACCATAGCAGCCGGGTCTTTGACTATTTCCAAATCAACCGCTACTCCTGCTACAGGAAACATTGCTCCTGCAGCTGACCAAAAATTAACAACATTTGATTTTGATTCAAGAGGAGAAAAGGTTAGGATTAGTTCATTGAAACTTACAGCTACTCTTGGTACAGCAACCACCACAGAAATTACTAATGTGAAGATATATAACGAAAATGATGTTTTAGTTGCAGGTCCGAAAGACTTAGGCACTGGAAGCACTGTTACCTTCACTGATTTGATTATTACTGATATTGGCGTTCAGCAGTATTATGTAATGGCAAAAATTGCTTCTACATGCAGCACAAATGATACTGTGAAAATTGGTATTGCTGATCCGAGCAGTGATGTTGCTGCCAAGGGAAACACTACTAATGATTCAATTGATCCAACTCCAGCATCTGCTGTAAACGGTAACACTATGACAGTTGCCGCAGGAGCTCTTACTGTGACTACTTTGGCTTCTCCTATTGCTGCTAATGTAGCGAAAGGAACCCAGGATTATGTTTTTGCAACAGCTTCCTTGGATGCTTCCACTTCAGGAGAAGACATTCAAATTACAGCTATGACAATTGCGGACACTGTCGGTACTACTACTTTCGCCGATATTGACAACCTTGAAATTTGGGCTGACCTGACTTCAGGAAGCAGCGCCCGAGGCGATATCTACGAAACCAAAGTTAGCGACGCCGTTCAACCTACAGGCACTTCCAAAGCTGTTACTTTGAACCAGACAGTTACTATTCCTAAAGGAACTTATGTTAAAATTGCAGTAGTGGGTGATATGGCTACAGGAGCCACCACAAATGACACTCATACTGTTAACATTAGCGCAGCCGCTGGAACAGTTACCGCCACCGGAGCTGACACTGGCACTGATATCGGCGCGACTGTAACTCCAAGTGGAGCAGGTCAGGCAATGACTGTTAAGGTTAGCGGAGCTTTGATTGTTTCAGTTGATTCATCTTCACCTGATGCTGACATCTTGATCGGTAATACTGACGCAGTTACTTTGGCAGTATTCAAATTAGCTGAAACTGATGATGTTGAAGATTTGGATCTTTACAGCATAGCGATTACTGACACTTCCGGCAACGATATAGTAGACACTTACTACTTCTACAGTGGCAGCACCTTAATCGGTACAGCTCCTGCAGGAAGCACTCCTACTGTTTATGCTGCAAGCGGAGCAGTCACTATTCCTCAGAATGACGATGTCACAATTACTGTGAAAGGCGATCTTAAAGTTGTTGACGGAACTGCTGTCGCTAATGCCGCAACTACAAGTTTGGCAACTGTTGCCGCAGCTAATGTAGTTGCCACAGGTAAATCATCTGGAGCAACAGTAAATTCTACCGGAAATGTTACTGCCGCCGAGCATAAGATCTATAAGAGCAGACCATACTTTGCCGCAAACAGCGCGACACCTTCAGGCACTTTGATTGTAGGCACTGATGTTACGCTTGCTAAGTTTGACATTACTGCTGACGCAGCTGATGATATTACCTTCTTGAACGCCACAAGCAGCTTAGTAGTCTCTCTATCTGTATCAGTTAATGATACAGCTGATGACGCAGACACATTCAGCTTGTACAAGGGCAGCACTCTTCTAGCTACTACTTCAGTCAAGGTAGGCACTGACACCACTGCTACGTTTGATTTTGCCAGCAATAACTTAACTGTTTCTAAGGGCGAAACCGAAACAATTGAGGTTAGAGGTGATACTTCTGACATGGGAGACGCCGGTGACACTATTTATCTATATCTTGATGATAGTACTGGCACTAATGTTGACTGGGGAATTGATGGGCATGGTTCTTATAATGAGGCCGCTCTAATCTTCCAGGGAGACATTAAAGCCGGTGTACTGGTTACTCCAAGCGGAATGTCTGACTAACTCTAGTTAAAACGGATCCTTTCTCCTACCTTGTGAGCCCTGTAGTAAAATATAGGGTGGGGAGACAAGGAGACAACCAAAAACCGCCTTCAAGGCGGTTTTTGGTTTAATGCCAATTTTATATTATTTAAGTGTTCTTAAGAACTCTTCTATGCTAGCTTTGCTTTCAGGCGACAGTTCCATTACCTTATATGCCGCTTCTCTGGCTTTTTCATAATCTCCAGTCATCTTATAACAAAATGCCATGGAAGCGTAATATTGAAAGTTTTCCGGTTCTAGCTCTATCAGCTTTTGATATACCGGAATTAGTTTTAAATGATTTCCGGTTTTAGTATAAGCGGAAAGAGCCAACGGCCAACATTCTTCATAATCATTGTTTATATTAATACATTCTTGCGCTTTTTCTCCTGCCATTTGGTATTCTCCGGTTAAAAGAAGGGATTTAGTCCATGCTTTTAAGATTTCTTGCCGTTTTGGAGACAGGGAATGAGCTTTTTCAAAATAATAATTTGCTTCTTCTTTTAGCTCTGTTTGATTATTCGCTTCAATCAGATAGTTGGTATAGATGCCCAAGAATAACCAGTTCCGGGTATAAGAAGGTTGGATAACTGTATTTTCTTTTAAAGTTTGAATCACTTTATTTATTAATTCTATCTTTTTATCTGTTTCAATTTCTTCTTTGATGCATTCGCCTATAATATCGGTGTATTCCAGCCGCAGATAGCCGTCTAAAAAACTATGGGAAGAAACAATATTTTCCATTATACTTAACGCTTTCTCGCAATTGCCTTGTTCTTGCCAATAAACAGCCATATTTATTTCTTTATTGGTATATAAAGGTTTTAAATTATACTCCCAAATAAAGTAAATTAGAGCGATAAAAAGCAATATTAATAATGGGGCTCTATATTTTTTTAACATGTTTGTTCTGTTTGAGCGGCGCTTATTAAATGCAGGCAATAACCGATTAACAAGAATAAAATAATATAGCTGGAATACGAGTCAAAGCTGAAAAAATTAGCGATTAAATAAGCAATGAACGATGCTTGAATTCCGTGATAAATTATCGCCTTAGACGGATTTCTATGTTTTAATTTTTGAAGCCGTTCAAAAAGAGCGCCAAATAACAAGAGATAAATAATCAAAGCTGGAATTCCTGCGCAAACAGCAATTTCTAGCGCAAAGTTATGGGCTCTGTCCCACCAGCCGGAGCCAGCATCCCTTCCTCCTTCTCTAGTTATACTAGAAATGGCAGGGTCGTAATATTTATCAAAGCCGATAGAGAAGTTTTCCGGTCCATAGCCGAGAATCGGTTTTTCTTTTACCGATTGCCAAGCGACTTTCCATCCTGAATAACGGCCTTCGCTGGCAATTTTGCCGAAGGAAATGTTCTGAATGTCCAAAAGCGGTTGGATAGATGACCATGCTCTGCTGAATCCAGTCCCAAAAAATTTGTTTTTTTCCAAAGATTCAACAATTTGCGACTGGCTGTTTAGCCAATAAGCTCCAATAGCTCCCAAGATTAGAATTATTCCCAAACCAGCTTTTAACCAAGTCATTTTTCTCCAATGCCTTTTATCTATAAATTCTCGAATAGGAAAGAAAAAGGCGAAAAACAGGAGCCCGATAAATAAGCCTAAGAAAGCGGCTCTGGTGGCGGTTAGGAGAATAATAAAAAGAAACAAGATGAAGCAAAAGAGATAAAACAAGGATTTTTTGCTTTTCTTTTGAATTCCAAAAACAAGAGCCAAAAAACTTAAAAGCAAAAGATAAATTGCTAGAAAGGAAGGCGCTCCGGTGGTGGAGCTGGGACGGGAAAAGTCAGAGGCCAATATATTGCTAAAGAGCCCAAAGTGTTGGAAAATAGCAATCAAAGCGACTAAAAAACCGATAACAAGAGTGAAATTCCAAATTTTATTCCAATCAGCTTTTTTCAAAAGCAGAAAAACAAGGATAGAAAAGAAGATATAGAAAGAGAAGTTCAGAAATCCTCCTGAGCGATAAGGGGAGTTCCAAAAGCTGAAATAAGGGTCTTGGGAAAAAATAGTGGCCAAGAAATAGACTCCAAGCAGGGACAATAGCAGTTTAAAAACTAGAGATTTTCTAATGACAGCTATTTTTTGGCCAATCTCTGATTTTTCGCGAGAGAGAAGAGACCATAGGAAACCAAAAGCCATAACAGAGAGAATTATGCGGAAAACTATTGTTTTTCCCCAATTAGCCGGAGAAAACCATGGAGCTATATTTAAAAGAGGCAAAGCTAAAATCAGGCAAAACCCAATCAAATAAAACCAATACAGCCTATTTTCAAACAAGCATGTTTTATTGTTTTCCATATTATTTTATGATACAGTAAAAAAAGATTTTAATCCACAACTAAATTCTTATTGACACCTATTGACACCTCTTTTTATTTTATATATTATATAATATATGGAAGAAATAAAGCCAGAACAAGTTTATACCACAGAAGAAACCCGCAAGTTCCTAAGAATAAGCGACAGCACGATTAAACGTTATTTAAAAAATGGAATTATTCGAGCGAACAAAGTCGGTGGCAGGTACAGGATTTTAGGAGCCGAGCTTTTAAGGCTGGTTTCGCCGAAAGCGGAAAAAGGAGCAACAGTGGCCTACCGCGGTTTAAAAGAAAAAGTTAGAAAAACTATTAAAAATTGGTAATTTATGAATAAACAAGTTGGAATATTAGGTTATGGGGAAGTTGGCAAAGCGATTGCCAAGTTTTATAAGAATCCGAGAATAAAAGACTTAAACAGGGACGATGGGCTGGAGAATGTGGAAGTGTTGAATATCTGCATTCCATGGAATGAAAATTTTATAAAAACAGCGAAAAAGGAAATAGAGAGAATCAGCCCTAAATTAACCATTATCCATTCCACGGTTGATCCTTTCACCACGAAAAAATTGATCCAGAGCTTGCCTGAAAAGAATAAAGCAGTTGTCCACAGTCCAATTAGGGGCATTCATCCCAATCTTTATGGAGGTATTAAAACATTTGTGAAATATATCGGCGCTGAAGATAAAAAGGCAGGGAACCTGGCTCAAAAACATTTACAAAGTGTGGGTATGAAAACAAAGATATTCACGCCTTCTGTCACCACGGAAATAGGGAAGTTGCTTTCCACTTCTTATTACGGTCTTTGTATAGCTTGGCATGGAGAAATGGAAAAAATCTGCGCTCAAACAAAAGTTGATTTTAAACAGGCAGTCGTTGATTTTAATGAAAGCTATAACAAAGGCTACGCGGAACTGGGGAAAACAAATGTAATCAGGCCGGTGCTTTATCCGCCAGAAGGAGGCATAGGAGGCCATTGCGTTATTCCTAACGCTGAAATTCTTAAAAAACATTTTAAGGGCAAAGCGCTGGATTTAATTTTAGAATATAAACCAAAACATTCAAAAAAATAATATGGATAATGTCAAAAAAGCGCTGATTACTGGAATTGCCGGTCAAGACGGCTCGTATTTAACGGAACTGCTGTTAAGCAAGGGCTATGAAGTTTATGGAATCATCAGATGGGACAGTATTTTCACCACGCAAAGAATTGACCATCTTTATCAGGATCCTCATATAAAGGGGACAAGATTATTTTTAAAACACGGCGATCTTACTGATAGCGCCAGCATTATTAAACTGATAACTGAAATCAAACCGGATGAAATTTATCATTTAGGCGCGCAATCTCATGTTAGGGTAAGTTTTGAAATGCCGGAATATACTGTTAATACCAATGCTTTGGGCACATTGCGGATTTTAGAAGCGATAAGAATTTCCAAATTGCCGATAAAATTTTACATGGCTGCTTCAAGCGAAATGTTTGGAGGGATTAATTCGCCTCAAAATGAAAATACGCCTTTTTGTCCCAAGAGCCCTTATGCCTGCTCAAAGGTTTTTGGCTATGATATAACCAAACTTTATAGAGAGGCTTATGGAATTTTTGCCGCCAACGGCATTTTCTATAACCATGAAAGCCCGAGGAGAGGAGACACATTTGTTACCAAGAAAATTACCCGGGGAATTGCGCGCATTAAGGCGGGCCTGGATAAAAAACTTTATCTCGGAAACCTTGATGCCAAGAGGGACTGGGGTTTTGCGCCAGAGTATATTGAGGCAATGTATTCAATACTTCAACAGCCAAAGCCTGATGATTTCGTAATTGCTACAGGCGAAAGCTGTTCAGTGAAAGGATTTTTGGAAAAAGCTTTTGATTACGCCGGACTTGGCGATTACCAACAATATGTTGAGATTGACCCTTATTATTATCGGCCGTCCGAAGTTAATGTATTAATAGGGGATTCTTCAAAAGCAAAAGAGAAATTGGGCTGGAAATCAAAAATTAACTTTAATGAATTGGCAAAAATCATGATTGATGCTGACTTCCGAAAATATGGACTAACCCCACCGGGAGAAGGGGACGGAATTTTAAAAGAGAAATTTCCCAACAGATGGTGGAAGGTTGATTAACATGAATAAAAATTTTATTCCAGAAGATTTATACAAAAAAATCATTCACAATGTTCCTTTATGCTGCGTGGATATTGTTGTCAAACTGGATAATTCGTTTCTTTTGGCAAAAAGAACAGAAGAGCCAGTCAAAAGTAAATGGTGGTTTCCTGGAGGAAGAGTGCTGTTTAATGAAAAATTAGAGACAACAGCAAAAAGAAAGCTGAAGCAAGAGCTTAATATTAAAAAAGTTAGGAAAATTGAGTTTTTAGGCGCGGAAGGAATAAGATTTAAAAAAGGCGATTTCGGCAAACCCGTTTACAGCATAGGCATTGTGTTTTTAGCAGAAATAGATAAAAAACAAGCAAACGATATTCGCCTTGATCATACAGCATCTGAATATAAATGGTTTAGTGGTGTTCAAAGGAGTTTTCATCCATATTTAAAAAGATTTTTAAAAAAGTCTTTATTTAATTAAGGAAAAACTAGCTATGTTAAGCGATATTGATTTAAAAACAAAGAAAATACTAATTACCGGAGCGCATGGATTTTTAGGCAGGCATTTAGTGAAGAATTTATTGGAAAAGAGAAAAGTTCCTAAAGAGAATTTGTTTTTGCCTTCTGTTGAGGATTTGGATTTTAAAAAATGGGAGAATTGCCAGAAAGCTGTTGTAGGTCAAGATATTGTTATTCATCTGGCTGCCATGGTCGGAGGTATTGGCGCGAATCTAGAAACCCCTGGGGAATTTTTTTACGACAACATTATAATGGGCGTTCATTTAATGGAAGCATCTCGCCAAGCCGGAGTGGAAAAATTTACGGCACTCGGAACAATATGCTGCTATCCGAAATTTACTCCTATTCCTTTTAAAGAAAAAGATTTATGGAGCGGTTATCCCGAAGAAACAAATGCTCCTTATGGTTTAGCCAAAAAAATGCTTTTAGTTCAGGCGCAAGCGTATAGGAAACAATACGGATTTAACGCTATTTACCTTTTGCCGGTCAACATGTATGGACCTGGCGACTCGTCCAACCTTAAAAAATCTCATGTTGTGGCAGCCATAATCAGAAAAATCTATGAAGCAAAAAAAGACAACAAAGACTATATTGAGGTATGGGGGACTGGCAAACCAACTCGGGAATTTCTTTATGTGGAAGATGGAGCAGAGGGAATTATATTAGCAACCGAGCATTATAATAAACCAGAACCAATCAATATCGGCGCAGGCAAAGAAATTTCCATTAAAGACTTAGTTGAATTAATTTGTGATTTAATGGATTTTAAAGGAGAAATTCGCTGGGATAGTTCAAAGCCGGACGGCCAGCCCCGCCGTTGTTTAGACACTTCAAAAGCAAAAAAAGAATTTGGTTTTGAGGCAAAAGTTGATTTCAAAGAAGGGCTTAAAAGAACCATTCAGTGGTATAAAGAAAAAATAGAACAAAACTATGAATGTTAATAATTTTTCCGGGATTAAAGCTATTCTTTTTGATAATGTGACGGTCAAACAAACAATATTTAAAAATACATTTTGGCTGGCCATAGGAAGCGGCGTTAATAAATTATTAATGTTGGTTCTGCTAATATACGCCGCTAGGATTTTAGGCGCTGTTGAGTATGGAAAATTTAGTTTTGCGTTTGCTTTTATATCGTTGTTTGTTGTTTTCCACGATTTTGGATTATCCACGACGATTATTCGCGAATACGCTAAAAAACAAGAACAAAAAGGAAAGGAAGAATTTTATTCCATTATTTCTCTAAAGGTTTTTTTAAGTATAACTGCCTTTATTTTAATTCTAATTGGTTCCTTTTTCATCACTGCCGACCCCAGTATCAGAAATATTATTTTGATTTTGACCTTTTTTAGCTTATTCAATAGTTTTATCGCTATTTTTTATGCTGTTTTTCAGGCTCGCCAGAAAATGGAATACCAAACATGGCTGGAAATGTTTCAGTATCTGTTAATAAGCGGCTTGGGCATTTTTATTCTGTTTAATTTTCCGTCAGCCGCAAACTTAAGTTATGGTTATTTGATTGCCGGCTTAATCTCTTTAATTTCTGTATTGATTTTCTTTAGCATAAAAATATTTAATTTAAGAATTTTTTGGCAACGTTCAGTCTGGAGAAAATATTTAAGAATGTCCTGGCCGTTAGCGTTAACGAGTTTATTCGGCTTTCTTTATTCTTATATCGACTCGGTAATGATGGGTTATTGGGGAATGATTGCGCAAACCGGATGGTATAATGCGGCATACCGAATTATTTTTGTGGCATTGATCCCCATGGGCTTGATTTCAGGAAGTTTTTATCCCGTGTTAAGCAAGTTTTTTAAAGAATCAAAAGAAAAGCTCCAAAAGATTTGGGATTTTCAATTACAATTGATGATTTTATTCTCTTTGCCGCTGGTGGTGGGTGGAATAGTGCTGGCTCCCAGGATCATTCATTCTTTTTATCCTTCTGATTTTTCTCCTTCCATTTTGACTTTTCAGATTTTAATTGTGATGGCTGGCCTTATTTTTCTTTACCGCCCATTTTTTGATGTTATGATTGCTTCCAACCAACAAAAGAAAACATTTTGGATCACGTTGTTGGGTTCATTGGCCAATATATCGTTAAATTTATTTTTAATTCCTGAATATGGCCTATATGGAGCAGCGCTAGCAACTGTTGCCACTTGTATGTTAACTCTTTTAATAGGCATTTGGCTCACAATAAAATCAACTTCCATCCGAATTCCTTGTTTAAAGCTTTTTTATTCTTTTGTATTGGCGAGCTTGTCCAGTATTTTAATGTGTTTTGTGATAGCCAAACCCATAATTTATAATCTTAACATTTTTCTTTCTGTTCCGATTGGAGCTTTGTCATATTGTTTTTGCCTTTTTTCCATGTATAGAATAACAAAACCGATTTATGAAAAAATCTAAAATCATTGCCATAATTCCAGCGCGTGGAGGCTCTAAAGGCCTGCCAAAGAAAAACACCAGGGCTTTAGCCGGGAAACCGTTAATCGCTTGGTCCATTGAACAGGCTCTAAAAAGCAAATATATAGACACGCTGATAGTTAACACGGACAGCGAAGAAATCGCTGGCATTGCCAAAAAATACGGGGCAGAAGTTCCTTTTCTAAGGCCGAAAAAATTAGCCCAAGACAAGTCTTCCATTTATGATGTTATCTTCCATACGCTTGATTGGTTCAAGAAAAACGGTTCTGAGTTTGACATTGTTATTTTATTGGAACCGACATCTCCGCTTAGAAAAAAAGACGATATAGACAATGCCATTAAATTATTTCTGAAAAACCGCAAACAAGCTGATTCCTTGGTGAGTGTTGGAGAAATACATTTGGAAAATCCTTCCATATCCTTAAAAATAAACAAAAAATATGTTACACCGTATATGAAAACGGATTTTTCCATGCGGCAGGAATTAGCTAAAGTTTATTTTCCTTATGGCGTGATTTATTTGTCAAAAGTAAAGATGCTGGAGAAACATAAGAAATTTTATCAAAAAAGAACAATCCCTTATTCCATTGAAAGATGGCAAAATTACGAGATTGATGATATATATGATTTTGTTTGCATAGAAGCAGTTTTAAATATTAAATTAAAAGAAAAACAAATATGAAAAATACATGGCGTTTCAAAGGAAATGAGTTTAAGTACATTAGAGAAGTTCTTGATTCGGGTTTTGGGTCATCAACTTCAGGGAACATGTGCAACAGGTTTGAAAAAGCCTTTGCTGACAAAGTTGGCGCAAAGTATGGGATAGCTTTTAATTCAGGAACATCCACAATGCATTCTTGCTTGGCAGCGGTGGGCGTGGGGCCTGGAGACGAAGTAATTGTGCCTTCTCTTACAGTTATTAGCACCGCTAATGTTGTTATTCATCAAAACGCAGTTCCTATTTTTGCTGACATTGACCCAATGACTCTTAATATTGATCCCCAAGATGTTGCCAAAAGAATAACCGAAAGAACTAAGGCGATTATTCCAGTATCTTTATACGGACTATCTCCGGACCTGGATCCGCTTATGGAACTGGCCGAAAAACATAACTTGGCTATTATCAATGATGCGGCGGAAGCGCATATGGCGATGTATAAAGGCAAAAATATCGGCCAATTATCTCATATGACAAGTTATAGTTTGGAAAACTCCAAACATATTACAACCGGAGATGGCGGAATTGTTGTGACGGATAATGAAGAATTATCTCAAAAAATCAGAAAACATGCCAGCCAAGGCTATATTTCAATTAAACCAAAAGACGGCAGAATAAGAATAAATAAAGAAATTTTCCAAGATCCGAATTATAAAAGGCATGATGCTTTGGGATGGAATTACAGGATGCCTGAAGTGGCTGCGGCTATTGGTTTGGCGCAGGTGGAGAGAATAGAGGAATTTATTAAATTAAGGCAGGATATAGCGAAAATGTATTTTGAGGCTATTAAAGATCAGGATTATTTTACTCCGCAATATGTGCCAGATGGTTATGTAAACACTTACTATACTTACGTCGCAAAATTTGAAGGAGACAAAATAGGCGTAAAATGGCAGGAATTTAGAAAGAAATATGTAGAACTTGGAGGAGACGGCATTTATGCCGCATGGTCACCTGTTTATTTAGAGCCCGTGTATTCCAATTATAATTTTTATGGCAAGGGATGTCCTCACAATTGCCCGTTGTACAAGGGCAAGGTTGAATACAAAGAAGGATTGTGCCCAGTTGTTGAGAGAGTCCAGCCAAAGTTAATGCAGTTTATAAACAATTATGGAAGCATTGAAGAGGCTGAGCCAAAAGTTGAAGCGTTGAAAAAGACAATTGAATACTTTAACCAAAACAAAAGAAATGTTTGATTTGAAAAATAAAACAATAATAATTACCGGGGGAGCGGGATTAATGGGAAGCGCGTTCTCCAAGATATGCGCTCAACACAATGCCAATGTTGTGATTGCTGATGTTGACGAAAAAAAAGGCAATGAGCTGGCAGAAGAGATTAAAAAAGAAGCGCAAAACAACAATATAGTTTTTCAGAAATGCGACATAACAAAGATGGAGGATGTTCAAAACTTAATAAAGGCAACCTTGGAAAGATTTGAAAAAATAGACGCATTGGTGAATAATGCTTACCCCAGAAATAAAAATTACGGCAGAAAAATGGAAGATGTTTCCTATGAGGATTTTTGCGAGAATGTAAATATGCATTTGGGAGGCTATTTCTTGATAACCCAGCAAGTGGCTAAAACAATGGAAGAGCAAAATCAGGGAAATATAATCAACATAGCTTCTATTTATGGGTTTTCCGCTCCGGATTTTGAGATATATAAAGGAACAGACATGACAATGCCCGTGGAATATGCGGCAGTAAAAGGAGCCGTAGTAAATCTGACTAAATATTTAGCCGCTTATTTGGGGAAGAATAATATCAGAGTAAATTCAATTTCTCCAGGAGGAATTTTCAACAATCAGCCTGAAAAGTTTGTTGAAAAATATTCCAAGAAGGTTCTTTTGGGAGAAAGGATGGCGAACACGGATGATTTGACAGGGGTTTTAGTATTTTTATTATCTGGCGCTTCAAAATATATTACCGGACAGAACATTACAGTAGATGGTGGCTGGACAGTTTCTTGAAGAAAGAACTTTTATAAAAAAGGAACGGAATAAATTCCGCCCACAAATAGTTTATCGGAGTAAAATAAGTAATACTCCAATTATCCCGCATAGAAATGCTAAAATCTCTTTTTTGGAAAGCTCTTTTCTTTCTTTAAAAATAGTCCAGCCTATCACAACAGGAATTATAGTGATAAACACTCCCCGCAAAGGAAGAACTAGACTGATTGGTCCTTTTAATTGAAAGGTAAGATAGAGAGCAAAAAGAGCTCCGACTGTGGTGGCTGCCAATAGAAATAGAGAAAAAAGCAGTCTTTTTGGCACCTTGATTGATCTTTGCTTTTCTAAGGCCAGCAATGGCACAGAAGCTAAGAGGGCTCCGCCATACCATCCCAGAAGAAATATTTCGCTAGGAACGGTAAAGGAGGATACTTTAACTAGAAATGCTGCTATACCAAAAATAACAATTGCGCTTAAAGTAAAAAAAAGCCACTTTCTATTCAAAATTTCTTTCCTTCTGCTAATATTCTTTGACGATCGGAAAAGCCAAATCGCTAAAAAACACAGTATTATTCCCAATGTCATTTGAGCATTCCATAGATTAATCTCTCCTAAGAAAAAGATTGCCAGTCCTATGCTTACTATATCCATCAGCGGAAAAAATAGAACAGTTTTGCTCATGTTTATATCGAACGCTTTCCATTGAGAGTAAGTGCCAAAAGCATTCACAAATCCAATAGCTCCTATTGCCGTTAGAAGAACCACAGAATTAATTTTTGTTTCATTCTTTGCCAGAAAAAACAGAATTGCCAGACCGAAACAAAAAAGATATTGATAAAAAACTCCAACAGCCTTTTCAGGCAAGTTATTAGCATTTATCTTAGTAAGAACAATAGAAATAGTTTGGATCACGATCAATAATCCCAGTGCGATTTCCCAATACATTCTTAATCACCCCTATTTTAAGTTACTGCAAAAATAATAACATAAATCAATAAAAAGTCAAGATGAAGAAGATTAGAATAAGAAACAAATCAATAGGAGAAGAGAGTCCTTGTTTCATTATTGCCGAAGCAGGCGTTAACCATAACGGCGATTTAGGATTGGCTAAAAAATTAATTATAGCGGCAAAACAGGCAGGCGCTGACGCTATAAAGTTTCAAACCTTTAAAGCAGAAGATTTAGTTTCCAAAAGCGCTAAAATGGCGGATTATCAGAAAAAAAATATCGGTAGAAAAGAGAGCCAATTGGAAATGCTGAAAAAACTGGAATTAAGTAATTCAAACTTTAGAGAACTGAAAAAATACTGTGATGAAAAAAACATTATTTTTCTTTCAACCGCTCATACGGAAGATGCTGTTGATTTTTTAAATCCTTTGATCCCTGCCTATAAAGTTGGTTCAGGGGATTTAACAAATTTGCCTTTTCTGGAAAAAATAGCCAGAAAGAAAAAGCCAATAATTTTATCAACGGGAATGGCTGTTTTAAATGAGATTAAAGAAGCTTTGGAAGCGATAAAAAAAACAGGGAACAGCAAGATAATCCTGCTCCACTGCACAACCAATTATCCTTGCCCGTTAGAGGAAGCAAATTTAAGAGCAATACAGACCATGGAAAAAGAGTTTAATCTGCCTGTTGGTTATTCAGACCATACTTCGGGAATTATGGTTTCAGTTACGGCAGTGGCAACAGGAGCAGTTGTTATTGAAAAACATTTTACTCTAGACAGGAATTTATCCGGTCCGGACCATAAGGCGTCTTTAGAGCCTGACGATTTGAAAAAAATGGTAAAGGAAATCAGAGATGTGGAAAAAGTATTGGGCAGCGC
Source organism: Candidatus Parcubacteria bacterium (assembly GCA_023137175.1). Lineage (GTDB taxonomy): Bacteria > Patescibacteriota > Minisyncoccia > Minisyncoccales > JAGLPU01 > JAGLPU01. The sequence continues at coordinate 35,244 of JAGLPU010000016.1, forward strand.
AATCAAAAAGCCAAGCAAAAGCGAAGAGAAAATTAAAAAAGTTGCCAGAAAAAGCATTGTTGCCAAAACTGATATTTTGAAAAACACTAAGATAACCAAAGAAATGTTGATTATTAAAAGGCCTGGAACCGGAATTTTACCCAAACATTTCAATAAAGTCATTAACAGAATTGTTAAAAAAAACATAAAGCAAGACGCATTAATTGAATTTAAAGATTTGAAATGAGAAAGATTCTATACATTTCAGGAACAAGAGCGGATTATGGTTTGATGAAACAAGCTTTACTTGCCATAAACAAGCGTTCAAAATTGGAAATAGCGACTACGGGCATGCATTTGATGCCGGAATTTGGCGAGACAATAAAAGAGATTGAAAAAGATGGCTTTAAGATCCATCAAATAGACGCAGTTTACAAAGATGACAGCAGAGAATCAAGCTCTTGCTTCATCGGCAGATTTATTCAATTGCTTAGTGAAAGAATTAAAAAAATAAAGCCTGATATGATTCTGGTTTTAGGAGATAGGGCTGAAATGCTGGGGGGAGCGATAGTCGGAGCATATTCAGGAATTCCGGTTGTTCATATTCATGGAGGCGATTTAAGCTCTACTGTTGATGAAATTGTCAGGCACGCCATAACCAAATTGTCGCATTTTCATCTTCCCGCGACTAAAGCGGCCGCTGAAAGGATAATCAAGATGGGCGAAAATCCTTGGAGAGTGTCTGTTGTCAGCGCGCCCGGGCTGGATGGCATTTTAGATACCAAATTATTTTCTGAAAAAGAAATAGCAAAAAAATATAAATTAGATTTTAGCAAACCCGTTTTGTTAACAGTGCAACATCCGGCAGAAGGAGACAAAAAACAAATAAAGGAAACAATGGAGGCGATAAAAGAAACAGGTTTTCAAACCGTTGTAATTTATCCCAACGCTGACGCCGGGGGCAGGGAAATGATAAAAATAATTGAGCAATACAGAAAATATTCATTCATTCAAATTTATAAAAGCCTTCCCCGTAAAGACTATTTAAGCTTAATGAAAGCGGCGAGCTTGATGATTGGGAATTCCAGTTCAGGGATAATAGAATCTTCAGCCTTTCGTTTGCCTGCAGTTAATATAGGGTCAAGGCAAAAAGGAAGGGAGAGAGCGGAAAATGTTATTGATGCGGGATACGATAAAAAACAAATTAAAAAAGCTATCCAAAAGGCGCTTTATAACAAAAAATTTAAAGAAAAAGTTAAAAAATGCAAAAATCCTTACGGAAACGGCAAAGCGGGAATAAAAATCGCCGGCTTATTAAGCAAAATTAAAATTGACAATAAGCTATTGCAAAAACAAATAATTTATAAACTTTAACATGGAAAAAAGATTTGACAATTGGAAAAAGCCCGTGATCAATGAAGGCAAGTTAACGAAATATAACTGGCTTGTCCAGAATAAAAAACATTTGAAACTCGGCTGTAAAACGGATATAGGGGCATTCACATATATAAACGCAAAAAATGGGGTGATTATTGAAGATTATGTCCAAATCGGATCTCATTGTTCCATTTATTCCATTTCAACCATTGATAATAAAGAGGGGGAAGTAGTGCTGAAAAAGAATTGTAAAATAGGATCCCACAGCGTTATAATGCCGGGAGTCGTGATAGGAGAAAACTCCATTATCGGAGCCCAAAGCGTTGTTAATAAAGATATTCCCAAAAATACTTTAGCGTTTGGAATTCCGGCAAAAGTAGTGAGGAAATTAAATAACAAAAAAATAAATTATGGATAAAAGAATCAGCTCCATCACGCTTGGAGAAAGCAACACAATTAAAGAAGCGATGGAACGCATTAATAAAACAGGCTTAAGGATTGTTATAATAACAAACGAAAGTAAAAAATTGCTGGGTGTGGTTACTGATGGCGATATCAGGCGAGCGCTGTTGACTGGCAAGAACTTTCAAACCCTGCTTAAAGAGATAATAACCACAAGTCCGATTAAAGCTGTAGAAGGTGCTCCTGCTATGGATTTATTGAAAATTATGGCTGAAAAGAATATCCAGGAAATCCCCATAGTTGACAAAAATGGAGTGCTGGTAGATATTGTGTTATTATCGGAAATCAAAAGCATCCCTCTCTCAAGCCCTGATATTACTAGCAAGGATGTTGAAGCGATAAATCAGGTATTATCCACATCGTTTTTAAGCATTGGCCCGAAAGTTAAGGAATTTGAAAAAAAGATAGCAAATTATATCGGAGTAAAATACGCAGTGGCTGTAAATAGCGGGACGAGCGGTTTGCATTTATGCGTTAGGAGTCTGGACATTAAAGATGGGGACGAGGTGATTACCGCGCCTTTTAGTTTTATTGCTTCGGCGAATTGCATGCTTTTTGAAAGAGCAAAGCCTGTTTTTGTTGACATAGACGAAAAGACTCTTTGCATTGATGTCAATAAAATTGAAGAAAAGATTACTGAAAAAACCAAAGCCATAATGCCGGTTCATATATTCGGCCATTCTTGTGAGATGGATAAAATTATGGAAATCGCTAAAAAACATAATTTGGCCGTGATTGAGGACGCTTGCGAAGCAATTGGGGGAGAATATAAGGGAAAGAAGGTTGGTTCTTTCGGCGATGCATCTGTGTTCGCTTTTTATCCCAATAAACAAATTACAACGGCTGAAGGAGGAATGATCGTCACAGACAATGAAAAGATTGCAAAGTTATGTCAAAGCATGAGGAACCAAGGAAGGGACGATAACAATGAATGGCTGTCTCATATGAGATTGGGATACAATTACCGAATGAGCGAATTAAGCGCGGCTTTGGGCGTGGCACAAATGGATAGGATTGATGAAATACTTGGGAAACGGCAAAAAATAGCTGAATATTACAACGAACAATTAAAAAAAATTAATGGAGTAGAAATTCCGTATGCCAGCCTTGATGTAAAAATGAGCTGGTTTGTTTATACTATAAAATTAGACAGTAAACGATTTTCTAGAGAAAACAGGAATCAAGCCATAGAAGATTTAAGAAAAAGGGGAATTGCCTGTAAGGCTTATTTTCCACCTATTCATCTTGAACCTTTTTATGTTGATATGTTTGATTATAAAAAAGGAAGTTTTCCGGTTACTGAAAGTGTTTCGGATTTAACAATTGCCCTGCCTTTCTACAATAATTTGCCGGAGAAAGAAATTGATTATATTTGTGACAGTTTGAAAGATATAATGGAAAGCCTTAATGATTAAAAAAACTGAACCAAAAATACTGTTTTATACTTCCATTCCCAGATCTTTTTACACGACCTTGATAGGCTATCTCTACGAGATTTCCCAAGTTTATCCCGTAGTTTTATTATCCGAGAACCTAGATCCAGCGATAGCTAAACTTTTAGAAAAAAAAGATATCTTTCCTAAATTGGAAATCATTGTTCCTATTAAACAGTATACTGGAAAAAAGAGGAATGCATTTTCCAAAAATTATTATCTTTACAATTTGGCGAAAAATATTGTTAAAGAGCATAAACCAAACATTGTTATAACGGCAAACGATGTATATCCTTTTGAAATGTATTTAATGAGATTTGCCAAGAAAATAAACGCCGTTAATGTATGCTTTCAGAGTGCTCTTCAGGAAAAAGACATAAAAGAATTGGTTCTTTGGTCCAACCTTTCAAATGCCTATCTTCAGTATCCTAAAATATTGCCATTGAAATTGAGATTATTTTTTTCAAGATTGAAGAAATTTTTCGGACATATTTTTTTCTATTGGATGCTTCCGTTAATGGTGGGAGAAAGGCCGTTCTTGGGCAAATCAAGTTTTATTATTTGGAAAAACAGCCTTTCTCTCCAAATTGCCGATTATCAAACTGTTTTTTCGGAAATGAATTATAATCTTTGCGTGGAAAACGGCTCTTCATCGGAAAAAGTTCTTATTCTGCCTCATCCCCTAGAAAGTGAATCTAGAGAAATTTTTAAAGAAATGAATCTTTTAGAATTATCACCAGAAGTGAAAAAAGAAAATAAAATGATAGTCATAATGTGGCCGGCCGAAACAGTCAGTTTTAGAAGGAGCGATTATTCGTTAATTTCAAAAGAGGAATTATTAGAAGAAAGAATAAAGATTGTTGCATTGATTAATCAAACGCTTAACAATTGGAAGATTATTATAAAACCGCATCCTGTGGTTAAAAATGATGAGAAGTTGTTTCAAGAAATAACCCATAGGATTGCATCAATTTCCAAAAAGATTGAAATTATTGACCCTAATGCGCCTGCGGAAAAATATATGGAAATGAGCGATGTTATTGTGGGAATGCCTCCCGCGAGCACAACGATTTTTATTGCCTCACTGCAATCTCCAAAAAAGCCGATTCTATCTTTAGATTTGAACAAAGAGCTTATGGGAGATTATTATGACAATTTTAAGGGCATTGAATACATAGATAATAAAACAAAATTTGCCAGTATTTTAGAATTAATTCGAAACAACAAATATCATAAAAAAAATAAAATAAGACCAAAAGAAAAAGAATTTTCAAACAGTGTTTCTTTATTACGTTATTTATTTGATAAAAAGTATGAACAAAAATAATAATATAAAAATTTTAGCCACGCTGGGACCGGCTTCAATGGAAAAATCAATTGTTCAGAAAATGGATTCTTCAGGCGTGGATATATTTCGAGTTAATCTTTCTCATACAAAAACAAAGGATTTTAACGGTATTATTGAAAAAATTCGCAGTTGGACAAAAAAGCCGATATGTGTTGACACTGAAGGGGCTCAAATTCGCACGGGAAAAATCAAGAATGGTTTCACGGTGATAAAAAGAAATAGTATTATTTCACTGGCAAGGGCGGATGTTTTAGGAAACGAATCTTGCATCCCATTGTATCCTGTTCATCCTGAAGAGACTTTAAAAACAGGCGATATTTTGTATATTGATTTTAATTCTGTTGCCATACAGATTATTAAAATAGAAAAACAAAAAGTTTTGGCAAGAGTTTTGTTTGGAGGAAAGATTGGCTCAAATAAAGGAGTAAACATAGATAGGACGGTCAAGCTTCCGGCCTTAACTGAGAAAGATTGGAAAATACTCAAGCTCTCCAAGAAATTGAAATTATCTCATTTTGCTTTATCGTTTGCTTCAAGAAAAGAAGATGTTGAAAAGTTAAGGAAGTTTTTCCCTTATCCCGTTTTTATAATCAGCAAAATAGAAAGCAGGGCCGGGTTGAATAATCTTGAAGACATTTGCCAGCAAAGCGATGCGATTTTGATAGATAGGGGAGATTTGTCGAGGGATGTGCCTCTGCAAAAAATAGGACTTGCTCAAAGATATATCCTGGATATTGCCAAAAAAACAAAAACACTTTCTTTCGTGGCAACAAACTTATTGGAAAGTATGCTCACCAATCTTGAACCAACCAGAGCCGAGATAAACGATATTACATCTACTTTGCTTTCCGGAGCAAACGGGTTGGTGCTGGCGGCTGAAACAGCTATTGGGAAAAATCCAATAGAGAGTGTCAGAATGATTTCAGGAGTGATGCAAGAAACGGAAAAATATATTTCCAATAATAAAAAAAATGATATTCGAAATTGTCTTGGCTCTATTCACAGTTATAGTCTGATTAATCCACATGGAGGCGTTTTAATTCAAAACTTTATAGATTTTAATAAAGTTGAAGATATTAAAAATTTGCCGACGATAGACATAGACGAACAAACACTTTCAGATGTTGTCCAAATCGCGGAGGGGACATATTCTCCGCTTAAAGGATTCATGGATCATGACGAGTTAATATCTGTTCTCCAAGATTACAAGCTGCCTAATGGAGTTGTTTGGCCGCTTCCCATATTATTGCAGTTAAACAAAGAAGACATTAATTTTTCTCAAAAAGATTTAATAGCTTTGCGTTGGAAAAAGGACAAGAAGATTTATGCTGTGATGAAAGTGTCCGGCACTAGGAAAATCAATATTTCCGATATAGCAAAGAAATGGTTTGGGACTGAAGATATAAGACACCCGGGAGTCGCTTATTTTGCGAAGAGAGGAAATTATATTATCAGTGGTGAAGTATTCCTTGGGGAAAAACCATCTTTTTTCTCCCATTCATACAGCTTGAATCCGCGGCAAACAAGAAACATTTTCAAGGATTACGGATGGCAGAAGATAGTCGGCTTCCACACTAGGAATGTGATTCATCGCGGGCATGAATTTATCCAGAAACAGGCCTTAAAATCAGTCAACGCGGATGCTTTATTTATCAGCCCTGTAGTCGGATTTAAAAAACAAGGAGATTTTTCAGCTGAAGCGATATTAAAAAGCTACGAGGTTATGCTGAATAATGATTATTATGCTCCTTTTGGGACATTATTGGGAACCTTTAACACCTATTCAAGATACAGCGGGCCAAGAGAAGCGATCTTTACCGCTCTTTGCAGAAAGAATTTCGGCTGTACTCATTTTATTATAGGAAGAGATCATACGGGAGTAGGCGATTATTATTCTCCCAATGCCTCCCAAGAACTTTTTCATAAATTGGGCGATATAGGGATTGTTCCCTTGATGTTTGACACTGCTTATTATTGTGAAGTTTGTAAAAAAACAACAACAGACTGCGCTCATGACGAAAAAAACAAAAAAGGACTAAGCGGGACAGAAGTTCGCAGATGCTTGTTGAATAATATAGACATAGAGGAATATTTGGTGAGAAAAGATATTGCGGCGGCGTTGCGAAAGATGTATAAGGTTTGCAAGGATGATGTATTTAAGAATAATAAACAAAACAAATGATTATTTGGTTCACAGGATTATCAGGAGTTGGAAAGACGACATTGTCTGCCGGCTTGAAGAAAAAATTGGGAGAAACGGATTTTTCCGTTTTTCAAGTTGACGGAGATATTGTTAGGAAAGAACAGAATATTAAAAATACATTTTCAAAAGAAGAGATTTTAGAAAATAATTATAATATAATATCTTATTGTGAATCAATAAAGAAGGATTATGATTTCATTATTGTTTCAGTGATTTCTCCTTTTCAAGAAACCCGGGCAAAAGCCAGAGAGATGTTTAAAAAAGATTATTTGGAAATATTCTTGTCTTGCCCCTTAAAAGAACTGCTTAAGCGAGATCCAAAAAAATTGTATGCAAGGATGCTTGCCGGAGAGATTAAAAATCTAATCGGTTTTTCAGAGCAAAATCCCTATGAAGTTCCCAAGAATCCTGACATAATGATTAATACAGAAAAGGACAATATTGAGAAATCGTTGGAAAAAATAATAAATGTGATTAAAAATAATAATTATGACAAATAACGAAGAAAAAGTAGTGTTAATAGCGGACTACGGCAGGTCAGGACAAGGCTGGCTGAGCTATATGCTTTGCCATATACTCAACGCTAAATATATTGAACCATATTTCTTTTTAAAAGGTGCTCTTTACACCGAGAATAAAGAGCTGCGAGACTTGACGAGCGGGAAATTGCCCAATAGAGAAAAAACGCAGTATTCAATGGTAATAAAAACACACGAACTGCCGGCAGTTGACTTTAACTTGACAGACAAAGTCATTTTTCTGATGCGAGACCCGAGAGATGTTGCAGTATCCGCTTATTTTATGTATAGAGTTACTTTTAAAAAAGAAGGCAACAAATCCATTAAAAACACAATTTTTTATTTAATACACCGGTTTAAACCAACAAGCTTTATTCTAACGGCCCTAAGATGGAGAAGGTTTTTTAGGGCATGGGCAGGAAGAAAAGACATTGATTCTCATTTTGTTAAATATGAAGATGTTTCGTTGAATACGGAAAGCACATTAAACGGCATATTGGATTATTTAGGCATTAAGGCTCCCACAGCTATTGTTAAGGAATCGATTGAAAACTTTTCTTTTGAAAAACTATCCGGACGAAAAAAAGGAAAAGAGAGTGTTGCCAATCCAACCTTTAGAAAAGGAATAGTCGGAGATTATAAAAACAATTTTTCAAAAATAGATTTAATGATATTTAAGTTTATTTGCGGAAAAGAAATGAAAAAAATAAATTATCTTTTTTGAAATATATGTTGAATTTTATTTACAAGTTAATACCAGATTGGTTTAAGGCGGGCTACTATAACGCAAGGCGCAAAAAGCCATTCAGCATGGGCTACACAACCGCTAAGTTCGTTGATATTAAAAAAAATATCAACGATCCAACCATAATAGAAAAATTCAAAAACGCAGCAGCGCTGCCAAAAGGATACGGCGAATCTTTTGACGAAAGAGCGGTTGAGTACTCTTGGGCTATTTCAAAAATTCCCTTGGAACCCGGCAGTTTTTTAGATGCCGGCTCAGCTTTAAATGTCAAAGAAGTTCTAAATCATTCGGTTTTTGATAATAAAAAAATCACTATTCTGAATTTAAATCCCGAACCAACTTGTTTTTGGCAAAAAGGAATATCTTATGTTTTTGAAGATTTAAGAAATATGCCTTTCAAAGATAATCATTTTGATTGCATCACCTGTGTTTCAACACTGGAGCATGTTGGTATGGACAACACGCCATATATGAACGATTTAAAATACAAAGAAGAAAATGTTTTTGATTTCACAAAAGCAATTCTGGAGTTAAAAAGGGTTTTAAAAAACAATGGCAAAGTTTTAATTACTGTTCCTTTCGGCGCATATCAAAATTACGGCTGGTTTCAACAATTTGATTCTAATCTTATTAATAAGATACTAACCGCTTTTCAGCCATCGCATCACAAAATTTCTTATTATAAATATGAAAAAAACGGTTGGGACATCAGCGATGGAACATCTTGCAAAGAAGTTAAATATCTGATGGTTACTGATTATGATTCAGGCATGGCTCAAGCGATTGCTTGTTTGGAGCTGGTCAAATAATCAGTATCATTGATAATCACAAATTAATATGTAAAAATAGTAAATATATGAATTACACAACAAGAAAAACATGCCGAGTTTGCGGTTCTAAAAAATTAAGCTTCATTTTAACATTGGGCAATCTTTTCGTTTCCACTTTTGTCAAAGATAAGAAAGAGAAAGCAATCAGAGCTCCTTTAGAGCTTGTTTTTTGTGAAAATTGCAAACTTTTGCAGTTAAAGCATACCGCACCCCAGGAATTAATGTATTCACGGCATTATTGGTATCGATCAGGTCCCAATCCTGTTATTTCCAATGATTTGAAAGAAATAACCATGGTAGCGCGGAAAATGGTAAAATTGAAAAAAAGAGATATTGTTTTTGATATTGGAGCGAATGATGGCACCATGCTTAAATACTATCCAAAAAACTTGATCAGAGTTGGCTGTGAGCCGGCAGATAACCTTATAGCGGAACTTAAGAAGGTTGCGCCTTATGTTATTCATGATTTTTGGAGCTATCAAGCGTGGCAAAAGCAATTTAAGGATAAAAAAGCGAAAATTATTACTGCCATTGGAATGTTTTACGACATGGAAGACCCGAACCAGTTTATAAAAGATTCGGCTAAGGCTTTGGATGAAAAAGGAATATTTATTGCCCAGCTTATGTGTTTGCGTCCAATGCTGGAAAAAAATGATTTGGGGAATATCTGCCATGAGCATCTGGAATATTATTCATACGATTCTTTGAAATATCTGTTTGAGACAAACGGGCTGGAGATATTTAAAGTGGAAGAAAACAGCATTAACGGAGGAAGCTATAGGATTTTTGCCCGGCATTACAAAAAAGGGAGCATTAAATTTAAAGAGAAGCTTACAAAGAAAGACTATAAAGATTTTTACAAAAGGATTGAAGCGAATAAAAAAGCTTGCGTTGATTTTATAAAAAAAGAAGTGGAAAAAGGGAAAAAGGTCTATGCCTATGGTGCGTCCACCAAAGGGAACACAATTCTTCAATATTACGGACTTAATAATAAACTGATAAAAGGAGCAGCCGATAAAAGCAAAGAAAAGTGGGGCAAATACACAGTCGGAACATTAATCCCAGTAATGAATGAAGATAAAGCAAGGAAAGACGCGGATTATTTTCTGGTCCTTCCTTGGGCGTTTTTTGAAACTTTTCGCAAAAGAGAAAAAGACTGGCTGAAAAGCGGAGGCAAATTTATTGTGCCTTTGCCTAATTTTAAAATTGTTAGCAAATAAAATATCATGGAAAATAATAATAAAAAAGTTCTTATTCTCGGTGTGACGGGACAAGACGGTTCATATCTTGCGGAATTTCTTTTGGAAAAAGGATATGAGGTTCATGGAATGGTGCGCCGTTCCGCCGCCGGGAACACCCGCAACATTGACCATCTTCTTAAAAATAAAGAATTGCTTGATAATAAGTTTTTTGTTCATAAAGGAGATTTGGCTGATGTCACTTCTTTATACAGAATTATCAATGAAGTTAAGCCTGAGGAAATATATAATGAAGCCGACCAGGACCATGTGGCTTGGAGTTTTGCCGCGCCTGATTATTCTTATGATATCACCGGAGCGGCCGTGGGAAGAATTCTTGAGATTATCAGGCAGATTAATCCTAAGATAAAGTTTTTTCAGCCTTGCTCTTCCAATATGTTTGGGAAAGCCGCAGAAACGCCGCAGAAAGAAACTACGCCTTTTCATCCTCAAAGCCCTTATGCCTGCGCTAAAATTCTTGCCTTTGTGCTGACAAGGCATTACAGGGAAACATACGGCATGTTTGCGTCAACCGCCATTTTCTATAACCATGAGTCGCCCAGAAGAACAGATGAATATGTCACCAGAAAGATAACTAAAGCGGTTGCCAGAATTTCAATGGGACTGCAAGATAAACTGGTGTTGGGAGACCTAAGAGCTAAAATAGATTGGGGATACGCGAAAGAATATATGGAAACAGCCTGGAGCATTTTGCAGCAGGAAAAGCCTGATGATTTCGTGATTGCCACCGGAGAAGTCCATTCGGTTCAAGAATTCGTGAAACAAGCTTTTAGTCTTGTTAATTTGAATCCTGACGATTTTGTGATCAGCGACAAAAAATTGCTGCGGCCGGCAAACACGAGTGTGCTTATCGGAGACATATCAAAAGCAAAAAACGCTTTTGGGTTTGAACCGAAAGTTAAATTCAAGGACTTAGTTAAAATTATGGTAGAGGCTGATTTACAGGCCATTAAAAAATAATGGCAGAAAAAAGAGTCGGAATATTTATATATTATGAATGGCTGTCAATTTCTCCGTCACTTGTCAGCGTTGTTCGTTCTTTGACAGAGAATGGATATATTGTTGATATCTTCCATTTATATGATGAAAAGATTGGCGTTTTAAAACCCGAATTTGACAATGTTAATTTGATATCTATCAGGTCTGGCAAAAGAAAATGGCTAACCGCAATATCATTTTTAACTGCTTCCCTTAAAAATATCATAAAGCACAAATACAAGTTTTTTATCGGCGCTGACCAAGAGGGAATAATAGTTTCCGGAATATTGGGCAAAATTAAAAAGACGCCATATATTTATTATTCGTTGGAGATATTAACCAAAGAAGACATTGCAAAAGAAAAAGGCATTAGGAGATTCGCGCTTAGCGTCAGGAAGATGTTGGAGAATCATTTCAGCAGGAATGCCAGAATCACGGTTGCTCAAGATAAATATAGGGCCGGCATATTGATTAGGGACAACAATATTAGCAAAGAAAACATTTTTATTGTTCCTAATTCATATTATTTTACATCCGAAAAACCTTGTGATGCTGTTGATTTCCAGCTCCCAGCCGATAAAAAGATTGTTCTTTATGCTGGATCAATACAGCCGGAAATGGCGATTGAGGATATAATAAGGTATGTGGAATTATGGCCTGAAAATACTATTCTGTTTTTGCATACGCCATACAGAAGCGCTTATTTGGAGAAAATTGAAAAATATATTAAGGAAAAGAAGCTGGAACAAAAGGTTATTGTTTCTTTAAAGCAACTATCCTTTGAGGAACTATGTTGCTTGATAGCAAAGGCAGATATTGGAATCAGTTTTTATCGGCCAGTGAATGAAAGTTTTGCCTCGGGCCCATCAGGAAAAGTAAGTTTTTATCTTTCTCAGGGCATTCCAATTATTACCAACAAAATTCCATCAGTTATGGATCTTGTCCAAAAATATAAATGCGGAATATGCGTTGATACGGCGAAAGAGGCTGGAGAGGCCATTGCAACCATATTGAATAATTATTCTGAATTTTGCGCCGATACAAAGACATGCTATAAAAATGAGTTAGAATTTTCTAAGCATTTTAAAAAAGTTTTAGAACATATAGAGTCATCTTTTTGAAATAATTGTAATATAAAGATATAATTAATTATGAAAAATATAGAAACCGTCAAAGACGAAAAAGATAATGTCATAGCTATAATTATCCGGGATGATTTTTCTTCAGATGGAGTTCAATTTTTTACTCCGGGTGATTTTAACCAGCAGCTTGGATTTATATCCCATAAGACTGGGAAAATTATAGATGCTCATATCCATAAAATTATAAAAAGAGAGATATACTTGACTCAGGAGGTGTTGTTTATAAAAAAAGGAAAAATTGAAGTAAATTTTTATGATTCTGAAAAGAAATATCTAAGTTCAAGAGTGCTGACAAAAGGAGACATTATTTTGCTTGCGGGCCAAGGACATGGATATAAAGTTTTGGAAGACGTGGAAATGATTGAAGTAAAACAAGGTCCTTATTTGGGAAAAGATGATAAAGTAAGGTTTAAAGGCATAGAGTAAAAACATGATTCCAGTTAATGAGCCATTATTTATAAGCAATGAAAAAGAGTATTTGAACCGCTGCGTTGACAGCGGCTGGATTTCTTCAGAAGGTCCGTTTATAAAAGAGTTTGAAGAAAACTTCAGCGCTTATATCGGCAAGAAATACGGTATAGCTGTTTCAAGCGGAACAGCGGCTTTAGAGGTTGCAATCGGAGCTATCGGCTTAAAGCCTGGCGATGAGGTTATAATGCCAAGCTTTACCATAATGAGCTGCGCTTTGGCTGTGGTGAATTATGGCGGCATTCCTGTTTTTGTTGACAGCGAGCCGGAAACTTGGAATCCAAATACAGATAAAATTGAGGAAAAAATAACTGAAAAAACAAAAGCCATAATGCCGGTTCATATTTACGGTCATCCTTGCGATATGGACACAGTTTTAAGAATCGCGGAGAAATATAATTTGAAAATCATAGAAGACGCGGCCGAAACCCACGGAGCGGAATACAAAGGAAAAAAATGCGGCAGCTTCGGCCATATTTCTTGCTTTAGTTTTTATGCGAATAAGATCGTCACTACCGGAGAAGGAGGAATGCTTCTGACTGACAACGAAGAATATGCGGAAAGAGCAAGAACTTTAAGGAATCTTGGCTTTATTAAAGAAAAAAGGTTTTATCATAAAGAATTTGCCAGAAACTATAGGATGACTAATTTACAGGCGGCAGTCGGAGTCGCCCAACTCAAAAATATTGATAAACTGGTGGAAATAAAAATAGACAATGCCAAGAAATACACGGAAAGATTAAAAGACATTAAAGAACTACAGCTTCCAATGGAAAAAGAATGGGCCAAAAATGTTTATTGGATGTATGGAATTGTTTTAGATGAATCAACCGGGTTTAACGCGGAAGAATTTGCCAAAAAATTGGCAGAAGAGGAAATAGCTGCCAGGCCGTTCTTTTATCCGCTTCATCTGCAGCCTGTTTTGAAAGAAACAAACATTAAACCAAGAGGAGAATACCCGATAGCTGAAAGGATTGCAGAGCAAGGCCTGTATCTGCCGAGCGGTTTGGGCTTGAAAGATTGGCAGATTGACAAAGTCTGCGAAGCTGTCAAAAAAATATTGGAAAAGACATGCTAACTCTGTTTACCATTCCAAAACCTTTTCAAGGCCATATCAATGTCATTCAAAGGAATGCTATCCAAAGCTGGCTTAAGCTTGAGCCGAAATGCGAAATTATTTTATTCGGCGATGACCAAGGTGTTGCCGAAGCTGCCGGTGAATTTGGCGTTCGCCATATTCCGGGAATTGAAAAAAATAAGCTGGGCACTCCTCTTTTGGATTCCGCATTCAACCTTGCTCAAAAAACAGCTAAAAATGATATTTTAGTCTATATCAATGCGGATATTATTTTAATGAGCGATTTTGTTCCAGCCGTAAAAAGAATTAAATTTCCTTTATTTTTAATGAATGGCCGGCGCTGGGATTTGGATATAAAAGAAGAGATTAATTTTGACAAGCCTGATTGGGAGAAAAATATGCGGGCGAAAATAGCCGAAAAAGGGGAGCTGCATGGTTTTTCCGGCATTGATTATTTTGTTTTTCCTCGTGATTTTCAGTACAACCTTCCTTCGTTTGCGGTTGGCCGGCCAGGATGGGACAACTGGTTGATTTATCATACTCGCTGTTTAAAAACGCCGATAATAGACGCGACAGAGGCGATTGATATTGTCCACCAAAATCATGATTATTCTCATTCTAATTTTGGGAAGAAGAAAAGAGTGGAGGGGCCGGAACTTCAAGAAAACATTAAATTAGCAGGCGGTTTTTCTCATTTTTGCACGCTCAGGGAGGCGGACTGGATTCTTACTCTGGAAGGAATTAAAAGGCCGAAATTTTCCAGACGAATTTTTTCTAAATTGTCTTTATTCTACCCGTGGCGGCTGTTGCTTTCAATTAAGAGAAAACTTCAAGAGTTTTTAAGATAATGAAGAAAGCATGGTTTGAAAATTTGCCATTAATTCTTTTAGCCGGAGCCATTGCTTTGTCTCCGAGTTTTTTAGTGGGAAAAGTTGAAGGGCTTGATAAAATTATTGAAATAAGGATAGAAGACATTTTAATAGCGATTTTAGGATTGGTTTGGATAGCCAATTTTTTAATCTCAGGCAGGAAAAGCATAAAAAAACCGCCCCTATTTTTACCCATGCTGGCATGGCTGAGCATAGGATTTATAGGCTTGCTGACTAATTGGATTTTTGAGAATGTCACGCTTAGCCGCGGATTTTTCTATTTCCTAAAAGATGTTGAATTTTTCTTTTTATATTTTTATCTTTTCTATCATATAAAAAGCATTGATTCGGTTAAATCCATTGTTAAATTTTGGATAATTCTTGGATTAGCCAATGTTGGCTATGTTATTTATCAAATTATTACAGGCGTTCAGCCGGGAGAGTACGGAACCGCTGCTATTTGCGAATGGGGAGTTTTTCCAACAGGGGCTTTTTTCATACTTCTTTTTATTTTTTTAGTTAATATTTCTTTATATTATTTTTTTCCGTTTTCTCCTTTTAAAAAAGCGATTGTGATGATAATTACTATGAGCCTAATTATCGGCGTTATCGGCGCAGCTTCAAAAACTGTTTTCTTGGGTCTTATCATCGCGATATCTTTAACTTTGTTCCTTTGGTTTTTTAAAGAAAAAAAATTAAAAAACATTCTGCCGCTTATTTTAATTTTAATTTTTATTTCCGGTATTTTTGTTTTTACTTTTAAGGGCGTCCCAGTGGCGCATCGAATAGCTTTTATATTTGAGTCTGATAATCTTCTTTTAAATTATCAGGCTGGAAGGCTTGACACGGCCATAAAACCTCAACTTGAAGAGGCATTAAAAGCTCCATTATTTCTTCCGTTTGGTTTTGGCAAAGGCGCTATTTTAGCTCTTGAGGAAAGCCATAACCAATATTTGCGTAATCTGGTTGAAAACGGAATTGTCGGGAGTGTTATATTTTTCTTTTTAATTTTTGCCATAATCAAAAAATCTTTTCAAGGATTTTTAAAGAGTAAAGACGGGCTTACGGTTGGGTTGTCGGCTGGACTTTTTATCGCTACCTTGATTATGCTCTTTTTTTCCTTTGCCACTGAACCTTTTATGGTAGTGAAGCCATCTGAGGTTTATTGGTTTTTTACAGCTTTAACAATGGCTGTTTTAACTTTAAAACAAGAACGAAATGTGATAAAATAATCATATGGATATTAATGAAACAAAAAAGGAGATTAATTATACATTAATTATTCCCGCCTATAACGAAGGCATGGTGATTGCCGGTGTGCTTAAGGAGTTGGGAAATCCATTAGGCTGTGCTGAAATAATTGTCGTTGATGACGGTTCCACTGATAATACGGCTAAAATAGCTGTTGAGAATGGCGCCAGAGTAGTTTGCCATCAGCATAACAGGGGCAATGGCGCGGCGATAAAAACAGGGATTTGTTCGGCTGAAACAGAAACAGTGATTGTTTATGACGCTGATGGGCAGCATCGTCCGGAAGATTTGGAAAAAATAGCAAAAGAATCGCCCTATTGCGATATGGTGGTTGGAGCAAGAAACAAAAAGTCCCAAAAAGATTGGACCAGGGTTCCGGGGAAAATGGTTTTAGGGATTTTTGCAAATATATTATCGGGGCATAAAATTCCGGACTTAACATCAGGACTGCGTTCCTTTAAGGTTTCTGTTATTAAAAAATACTTGCATTTAATGCCCAATGGTTTTTCCATGGCCACAACAAGCACGATAGCGTTATTTAAAATGGGTCACAATGTTAAGTATATTCCCATAATGACTAAAAATCGTTTGGGACGCAAGAGTTCAGTAAAGATTTTTAGCGACGGCTTTAGGGTGATAATGCTGATATTAAATTTAATAGTATTATTTAATCCTCAAAGAGTTTTTCTGCCAATTTCCGTATTTTTCGTCAGTTTGGGCACGGGCTACTTTATTGTTTATTCGTTGGTAGATAGAGTTCATTTAACGCCTTCAATGCTTTTATTGATCATTACCGGAATAATACTATTCTTTATGGGAATTATTTGCGAGCATATTTCCGCTATCCGCCGAGAACTTCATAGCTAGTTGCGGCTAACAAGGCTTTATTAAAAATAAATGGCGAATAAAAATCAATACATAAGAGTTATCGGGATAATCCTGTTTTTTTATATTTTATCAAGAATTGACCTTCAGGAACTGTTTTTATCGTTAAAAAATATAAATGCCGGCTATTTTACATTGGCTATCATTGTTTTGTTTATTTCTCCTTTTTTTGGAATATTAAAGTGGAGAATATTAATTGAATCGCAAAACACAAAAGTTCCCTTTGGATTGCTTGCTAGTTCTTATCTAAAAGGTATTTTTTGGGGGACAGTCACCCCTGCCAGGGCCGGGGAGTTTTTTAGGGTGAAATATCTTACCTCAGCTACGGATATTTCCAATGGCAAGGCATTTTATACTGTTTTACTGGATAGACTGATATATGTTATTGTACTCACAATAGTTAGCGTGGTGGGGATTATTTATTTTCTGTTGTTGAATAAGATGGAAAATGGTTTTCCGATTGTTGTCTTTCTTTTGTTCTTCCTTTTTTTCATAATTTATTTTTTAATAAAGAAAGAAACTACACAAAAAATCTTAAATTATATTATTGTGCGTTCGTCTTCGGGAAAAAAGACAAATTATTTTTTTGAAGAATTTTTCGAAGGGATGAAACAATTAACGCTAGTCCTGTTTTTAAAAATTATTGCGTGCGGATTTATTTATTATTTGAGTTCGGTATTAGTTTGCTGGTTTTTAGCGCTATCCTTAAATATACATATCACATTTTTTCATTTGTTTTTGATTGTTGCCACAAATTTATTACTTTTAGCAATTCCAATCACGATATTGGGAATCGGGGTGCGTGAAGCAGGCTACATATTTTTCTTTGGATTTTTTGGGATAAAATCTTCTTTGGCAGTGGCTTTTTCCGAGCTAAATTTAATAGCGAGCATTATTCTGGCTGTTCCCGGAGCAATATTATTTTTGAAAAATAAATATTAAAGATGCCGATTAATCAAATATTATTTCCTTTATTCTTTTCTTTGTTTTTTTCCCACATAGCTTTCGTATTGGGTTTTTTTATTTTGGGCAAGATTCGCGCTCGTGAGGATTCTTTTTTATTCAACACAAGTTGTTCAATATTATTGGGCTACGGGTTTTTAGGCTATATTGCGTTATTTTTTTCTTATCTTGGCGCTCTTAATAAATTGTCAATTTTTGTTTTTTCTTTCTTAATTCTTCTTTTAGGTTATAAATATTTAATTTATTTTTATAAAAACCTTAAGAAGGTTCTACGCAGCGCTCTAACTCAAACGAGATTAGATAAAATTTTGCTTTCGTTTTTACTTATTTTAATCGTTCTGGTTTCTTTCTCTGCTTTTATGCCGCCGTTTCGCACGGATACAATTTTTTATCACTTGCCGGAAGCAAGAATGATGGCCGAAAACAGGGTTTTTACGGACGATTGGAATAAACTGGCTGAGAATCTTTGGACACCTTGGACCGCAAGCATTCCTTTATTGACCGAATCGTTGTTTGCGATAGCTATTACTGTTTCTGATTTTAGTTTGGCTCATTTGACGCACTATCAAATATTTTTATCGTTAATACTGTTTATCTATGTTTTCATACGAAAAAGATTTAACAAAACATATGGGCTTTTGGCTGCTTTGTCTATTTTCACGCTATTTGAGCTAGTGGTTAATTCTACTGTTACCTATGTTGACGCGGCCATGGTTGCCTTTGATATAGCGGGCCTGTTAATTTTCATCAGTTGGTTTTTTTCAAATAAAAAGAGCAGTTTAATATTAAGCGCCTTACTGCTTGGCTTTGCGGCCAGTATTAAATATTTGTCTTTCTATAATTTAGCGATAATTATTTTATTCTTTCTTTTTAAAATTATATTCATTGACAAGAAAAACATTTTTGGAATTATTAAAATCAGCCTTCTTTTCTTTGGTTTTTGGCTAATGTCCGCGGGCTTCTGGTATATTAAAAATTTAATTCTTTATCTTAATCCTGTTTACCCTTTCCTTAGTTCCGTGCCTATACAATTCAAAGATGTCTATTCAAGAAATATAACGGAATTTTTCGCCATACCGTTTAAAGTTTTTATGGAGCCTCATTATTTTTCTGTTTTTCTCGGGTTTTTCGCTCTGCCTTTTCTGTTTTTATTCAGAAAAATCAAATCGATACAAGAGAATCAAAAAATTATTACTCTTTTATCGGTTTATTTTCCAATCTTTCTGGCCATTTGGTTTTTTGGCGGAGCCCATGTCAGAAGATATACGGTTGACGGACAGGTTGTTTTAATGATTTTGGTTTCAATTATTCTTGGAGCCATAATAACTAAGCTCAGAGAAAGAATTAAATTAGTCTGGCTGATAATGTCAGCTGTTCTTATTTTAATTCCGACGGTCTTTTTTGTCGCCCGACAGGAAAACAATTTCTTGATAGAAACAGTAAAACTCCAGAAAGAATATATTTTAGGTGAAAAAAATAAGTATGATTTTTATCGTTTCCAAAATTTAGGAGAAGAATTTTTTATTTCAGATTATGTAAACAAGAATTTGGAAAATGAGAAAATAATTAATAATCTCTGCCCGAAAGAGGGAAACTTCTTTATAGAAAAAAATAATCTATTTTTGCCGTTCATGAAATCAACTAATTTTATCTCGAAAACCGACTTGATAATTGAAGAAGATGAAGATGTTTGGCCTCAGGTTGTTGTTTACTTGGAAAAACATGACATCAACTATCTGATGTATGCTTGGCAAAAGAAAGAAGAAAACTATGCGCGCCGATCCGGGTCCTGCACCCCTTTATGGGAACAATACAAAGAACGGCTTTTGCCCGTGGAAAATTTAATTATAGAACACAGCGATCTTGTTTTTTCGGATAATGGAACTGAGCTTTATAAAATAACATTTTAATATGGAAAACCAAGAAAATTTCAGCGACAAGTATTTAAAATACAATTTTGTTGTTAGAAAACTTATGGATAATTTTTTTCAATCAATAAGCAGGATAATTTTTGATTTGGAAATAAAGAGCGCATTGGAGGTTGGATGTGGTCCCGGTTTTTCCACTCAAAGGCTTACAAAAATATTGAAGCATAAAGATTTTCAAGCATCTGAATTAAGAATGGATCTAGTAAAAGAGGCTCAGGAAATAAATCCCGGGATAAAAATTGAATGTGAGTCCATATATGAATTAAAAAAAGCCGACAATTCTTTTGATTTGATAATTGTTTTGGAGGTTTTGGAACATCTTGAAAATCCTGAGCGCGCGCTAAAAGAATTGAAAAGAGTTACATCAAGATATTGCTTATTAAGCGTGCCAAACGAACCTTTTTGGAGATTTTTAAATATTTGTAGGTTGGCGTATTTGAAAGATTTTGGCAATACGCCGGGGCATATCCAGCATTGGTCAAGGAATAGTTTTCTTAAATTTTTAAGCAAAGAATTTAAGGTTAAAAAGGTGTCTGCGCCATTGCCTTGGACATTAGTTTTAGTGGAGAAATAATATGTATAAACTTTTATCAAATTGCGCCAATACTGTTGATTCTTTTATTATGGAATCAGACAATTTGGAAAAAATACTTGATTTGGCAATTTTTAATTTTAAAGAAAAAAATGCCATTGAGGGATATGAACTTGAAATTATTGACAATGACCAAGAGTCTTTATTCAAGACGAGCATGTTGTCGATTGATCCTATTGTTAAAAATGCAATAAGTCTTGCGAGAAAATATCATTATGGACAAATAAGAAAAGGAGATGGTTTGCAGTATATAATCCATATTTTACAAATTTCGCATCTCTTGCATGAGAATAATTTTGATAAAGAAATTATCGCATCCGGAATATGCCATGACCTGCTTGAAGACACGGGCTGTTCGGAAGAAGAAATTGAACAACAGTGCGGTAGGGAAGTTTTAAGGATAGTAAAAACAGTGTCCGATGATAAAACTTTGGAAGAGAAAAAATACTGGGAAATAATAAAAGAAAAATATGTTAAAACCGTTGCTGCTGGCGGAGAAAAGGCAATGATAGTGTCTCTTTGCGATAAAATTATGAACTTAAGGTCTTTCTTTTCGCAATATGAAAAAGAAGGAGAAACAATATGGAGCAAATTTAATAGGGGGAAAGAGAAAAAGGCATGGTTTGAAAAGGAAGTCTTGAAAATGCTTCAAAAAAACTTAAATCATCCTTTGATAAGTGTTTATGAAAAAATGATTCAAAAATTTGAGTCGCTTAAATAACTTTTAGAATATTTATGTCAAATTCAGCAGTGGTTTCTGTCATTATTCCTTGCAGAAACGAAGAAAAATTTATTGGGAAATGTCTGGATTCCATAATTAAGCAGAATTATCCAAAAGAAAACTTGGAGGTTTTGGTTGTTGATGGAATGAGCCAGGATAAAACAAGAAAAATAATAATTGAATTCAGAAAGCAATATTCTTTTATTAAACTTTTAGACAACCCTAAAAAAATTACTCCAACAGGATTGAATATAGGCATTAAAAATTCCAAAGGAAAGATTGTCATGAAGATGGATGCCCACACCCTATATACAAAAGATTATATTTCAAAGTCCGTAAGATATTTGGATAATGCTGATAATGTCGGAGGAAAATTAATAACCCTTCCTGCTGAAAATACCATTGCGGCAAAGGCCATTGCTCTTTCCTTATCTTGTTCTTTCGGCGCCGGCAATTCATATTTTCGAACAGGTTCGGAAAAACAGAGATGGGTTGATACTGTTTTCGGAGGCTGTTATCGCAAGGAAGTTTTTGAAAAAATAGGGTTTTTTAACGAAAATTTGGCGAGAAGCCAAGATATGGAGCTTAATTTGAGGTTAAAAAAAGCTAAAGGCAGGATTCTTTTAGCTCCGGACATTGTTGCTTATTATTATCCCAAATCTAATTTCAAGGATTTTTTAATCCATAATTTTAATGATGGAGTCTGGGCAATTTATCCTTTTAAATTTGTTAAAATGCCTTTGCGTCTGCGCCACTATATTCCCTTGATTTTTGTTTTAAGTTTGATCATGACAGGATTATTGGGGATCATTTCTTTAATTTTCTTTTATTTGTTCTTAGCTATTTCAGTTATATATCTTTTGACTAGTTTCTATTTTTCGCTTAAGATAACTATGAAAGAGAAAGATGTACGCTATTTGTTTTTAATGCCAATAGCATTTGCCAATCGGCACATCGGCTATGGTTTGGGCTCGCTTTGGGGCATGCTAAAATTATGGAAATAGAAGAGAGAAAACAAGAAGAAATTGAATATTATGACAAGCGGGCAAAAGACTGGCTGGAAACCAATTCCGAGAAAAAACAGGCTGAAGATTTTGAAGGGTTTAATCCAGCGCTTCTCAGTAGTTTTTTATTCTGTTATCAATGTCTGGAAAAATATTGTCGCGGGAAAAAAGTCTTGGATTATGGCTGCGGTAATGGAGTCCACTCAGCCTTTTTAGCGAAGGCCGGCGCTAAAGAAATTATCGGGGTTGACCTATCTCAGCCATCTCTTGA
The DNA here is from genome assembly GCA_023137175.1 of Candidatus Parcubacteria bacterium. Classification (GTDB taxonomy): domain Bacteria; phylum Patescibacteriota; class Minisyncoccia; order Minisyncoccales; family JAGLPU01; genus JAGLPU01. The sequence goes on from JAGLPU010000016.1 coordinate 57,548, forward strand.
AATTGCCAGAGAAAGAGCAAAACAAAAAGGAGTTGACGTTAATTTTCTGAAAATGGATTGCGAAGCGCTGGATTTTGCGGGCAGCTCTTTTGATATTATTCTTGACGGAGGAACTTTTTCTTCCATTGATATGGACAAAGCTTTTCCGGAGTTAGCCAGAGTTTTAAAACCGGATGGTTTTTTAATAGGAATTGAAACATTCGGGCATAATCCGATTGCCAACCTGAAGAGAAAACTGAATAAAGTTTTTGGCAAAAGGACAGGCTGGGCCGAAGCGCATATTTTTAAAACAAAAGACTTGAAGGAAGCGGAGAAATATTTCAACAAAGTTGAAGCGCATTATTTTCATATTATTTCTTTTCTGGTTTTTCCTCTGCTTCATTTGCCAGGAGGCAAACTTTTGTTAAAACTATTGGAAAAAATCGATAGAATTCTATTTTTGCTTCCTTTTTTAAGAAAATACGCCTTTAAAACAGTTTTTATCTTTTCCAAACCAAAAAAACATGATTAAACGATTATTTGATATTATATTCTCTTTTTTAGGATTAGTGGCGATTGCGCCTTTGTTAATAACAACAGCCATTTTAATTAAGCTGGATTCTCCCGGTCCTGTTTTTTATAGAGGAGCAAGGGTTGGGAAAAAAGGAAAACAGTTTAGGATTTTTAAATTTAGAACAATGGTTCCTAACGCCGAGAAACTGGGAGGGCCGTCAACTGCCGGAGACGATCCTCGCCTGACAAAAATGGCACCATTTTTTAAAAAATACCAGCTTGACGAATTACCCCAGCTTATCAATGTGCTAAAAGGGGACATGAGCTTGGTTGGCCCCAGGCCAGAAGTGCAAATGTATGTTAATATAATGAGCGAGGAAGAAAAAAAGAATATTTATTCTCTTCGTCCAGGAATGACAGATTGGGCGTCTTTGTGGAACTTCCATGAGGGTGAAATCCTTGAAGGCAGCCCTGATCCGGAGAAAGCCTATCTGGAGAAAATAAGGCCGGAGAAAATAAGGCTGCAGTTAAAGTATGTTAAAGAGCGTTCTTTTTGGGTGGATTTAAGAATAATACTTCAAACCGTTGTTAGGATATTTAAGTGATTTATGGATAAAACTTTATTAAAGAATTTTTATAGCGAGATGGTTAAAATTCGCTTTTGCGAAGAGAGTTTTGTTGAGCCTATTTTGTCAGGAGAAATAAAATGCCCGGTTCATCTTTGCACGGGACAAGAAGCTATTGCTGTTGGAGTTTGTTCAGCCTTGCAAAAAGACGATTATGTCTTCGGTAATCATCGTTCCCATGGCCACTACTTGGCCAAAGGAGGAAATCTTAATGCCATGGTTGCTGAAGTCTATACGAAACAGAGCGGTTGCTCAAAAGGCAGGGGAGGGTCAATGCATTTGATTGATAAAGAGCAAGGTTTTGTCGGTTCAGCTCCAATTGTCACAGGAACCGTTTCTTTAGCTTTGGGAGCTGCTTTGGCAGCGAAAACAAGGAGAGAACCAAGGGTTGCTGTCAGCTTTTTTGGCGATGGAGCTACGGGAGAAGGCGTCTTGTATGAGTCGCTTAATTTTGCGGCTTTGAAAAAACTGCCTATTATTTTTGTCTGCGAAAATAATCTGTATTCCACTCATCTGCCTGTGCGAGAATGTCGGCCGGAACAGCCGATTTTTGAAATTGCCAAACCTTTCGGAATAACTACCAGCCAAGTTGACGGCAATGATATTTTAGCGGTTTTTAATGGAGCTCAAAAAGCAGTGGAACTTTGCCGTGAGGGAGAGGGCCCGTTTTTTATAGAATGTCTGACTTATAGGATGAGGGGACATGTCGGCCCTAATGACAATGTACAAGGAGCTTATACTGATATCAGGCCGGAATCGGAAGTGGAAGAATGGAAGAAAAAAGATCCTATAAAAAGATTTGAGGAACTGCTTTTAGAGGATAGGGTTTTAGAAGAAAAAGACATGGAAGAGATTAAACAAGAGATAAAAAAAGAAGTAGATAATGCTCATAAGCTCGCTAACGAGGATGTTCGTCCTTGTTCAGAGGATATCAATAAATATGTCTTCAGATAAAAGAAAATTATCATACGGATTGGCAATCAACGAAGCGTTGCTTCAGATGATGGAAAAGGATTCCTCTGTTTTGCTTTGCGGACAGGGAGTTAAAAGCCCTTGGTATGTCGGAGCCACTTGTAAAGATTTGGTACAAAAATTCGGCGAAGACAGAGTTATTGACACACCAATTTCGGAAAACGCAATGACTGGCGCAGCAGTTGGCGCCGCTTTAACCGGAATGAGGCCGATAATCCTGTATCCACGGATGGATTTTATGCTTTATGCTATTGATCCGATTGTTAATGAAGCCGCCAATTGGAGCTATATGCTTGGCGGCAAAGCGTCTGTTCCTGTTGTAATTTGGGGAATTATTAACAGAAAAGGGGAACAGGGAACTCAGCACTCTCAATCTTTGCAAACTATGTTTGCCCATATTCCGGGGTTAAAAGTGGTTATGCCCAGCACCCCTTATGACGCAAAGGGTCTCTTGATAGCTGCCGTCCAAGACGATAATCCGGTGGTATATATTGACGACCGCCAACTTTATAATCTGGAAGGAGATGTGCCAGATGAAATGTATTCTGTACCTATTGGAAAGGGAATTATCAGAAAAGAAGGAAAAGATATTACCGTTGTCGCGACATCATATATGGCGCTAAAAGCAGTTCAAGCGGCTGAGCTTTTGGAAAAAGAAGGAATTCATGTCGAAGTGATTGATTTGCGCTCTTTAAAACCGATTGATAAAGAGCTTTTGTTTTCTTCAATCAAAAAAACAGGCAAGTTGGTCATCGCGGACGGGACATGGAAAAGTTATGGAGTAGCCGCCGAAATATCCGCTTTGGTTACGGAAAACATTTTTGAATATTTGAAAGCTCCCATTAAGCGGGTGGCTCTTCCTGATACGCCGGCTCCTGCCAGCAGAACTTTGGAAGATGCCTATTATCCCGACGAGAAGGAGATTATAAAAGCTGTAAAAGAAATTAATAAATAAAACTATGGACTTTAAAGTTAGATTCGTAAATTATTCTTTGCAATACCAAAATCTAAAAGAAGAAATAGACGCGACCATGCAGGATGTTCTTAATAGGGGAGATCTGATCAATCGTCAAGATGTGGAAGAGTTTGAAAGCGGCGTTGCTTCTTTTATCGGAGTAAAACATGCGGTTTCCCTCAACAGCGGGACTGATGCTTTGATTTTTGCGCTTATGGCGGCCGGAGTCGGTTCTGGAGACGAAGTCATTACCGTGTCTCATACTTTTGTGGCCAGCATTTCTTGCATTGCCCATTGTGGAGCTACTCCTATTTTAATAGAAGTGAGGGAAGACTTTAATATGGATGTGGACAAACTGGAACAAGCCATAACTCCCAAAACCAAAGCCATTATACCAGTTTATCTTAACGGACGGATGTGCGATATGGAAAAGATTATGGCTATAGCTGAAAAGCACAATTTGATTGTGGTTGAAGACTCGGCTCAAGCATTGGGAGCTAAATTTAAGGGAGAACCTTCCGGTTCTATTGGTCTGGCCGGCTGCTTTAGTTTTTATCCGGCTAAGATTCTGGGATGTTTCGGGGATGGGGGAATGCTGACAACCAATGATTCGGCCATAGCCGAAAAAGTCACTCTTTTAAGAGACCATGGGCAGAAAACCAAGACTGACATTCTTTGCTATGGTTTTACCAGCCGTTTGGATAATCTGCAGGCAGCTGTTTTAAGCATTAGACTCAGATGTCTGCCGGAAAATATCAGGAAAAGAAGGGAAATAGCCGAAATTTATAATAATAAATTGGCAGATGTTACGGAAATAAAACTTCCACCGGCTCCAAATGACGAGTATTTTGATGTTTATCAGAACTATGTGCTTAAAGCTCAAAAAAGAGACGAGCTATTTGCTTATTTAAAAGAGAACGGAGTGGAAACATTAATTAAAGACCCGATTCCCAACCATTGGCACAAAGGGCTTAATCTTTCCCATTTTGTTCTTCCTTACACCGAACAGCTAGCCAAGGAAGTAATTTCCTTGCCAATGTACCCGGAATTAACTAATAAGCAGGTTGATTATGTGATTGATTGCGTCCATAATTTTTATTTGAAATAAAAAAATGGTTAAATCTTTTTTAAATATCTTTAGGAGAACAAAACAGACCAGAACAATGTTTTTTATTTTTTGGGATGTTTTATTGATTTCTTTTTCAGTTTGGCTTGCATTTTTTTTAAGGTTTGAGGGCGAAATTCCTCTCCAGTACTGGGAAGGTGCTATTCAGGCAACAGTCGCATTAGCCTTAATTTTCTGCCTGCCTATTTTCCACTTTTCCAGGCTTTATTCTTTCACTTGGGCTTATGTGAGCGCTCAGGAGCTGATTTCTTTGATTAAAGCATTAACCCTAGCTTTCTTGGGAATAGTAGCCTCATTTTTTCTATTACAGAATCACACGATTTTTTTCAGTTATCCGCGCTCTGTTTTTCTTATTAGTTATTTTCTTATATTTATTTTTTCCGGAGGGATTCGTTTTTCCAAAAGGATTTATATGCAGATTTTTAAAATTAAGGAAATGGGAAGCGAAGAGACTTTAATTATTGGAGCCGGCGATGCAGGGGAACAGATATTAAGAAGCATTCAAAGTTCAGAGAGTCCTTATTTTCCAATCGGTTTTGTTGATGACAACAGATTTAAGCAGGGAAGCATAATCCATGGGGTTAAAGTCTTGGGCAGAATTGAAGAAATTCCTAAAATAGTAGACGATTATCAAGTTAAAAACTTATTAATTGCTTTGCCTTCGGTTGATTCCCAAACTATTAAAAAAACGGTTGAACTGGGTAAAGAAGCCGGTGTGGAGAATATAAAGATTCTTCCTTCTTTTGCGGAAATACTTAACGGAAAGATTTCCCTAGCTGATGTCAGAGAGGTTCAAGTAGAAGACTTATTGGGTAGGGAAAAGGTTTCTTTAGATCCTGATCTTATTAAAGATTCTATTCGGGGAAAAAGAATTTTAGTCACCGGAGCAGCCGGTTCAATCGGTTCAGGCCTAGTGAAAAGGATTGCTGATTTTTGTCCACTCAGTATCTTGATATTAGATCAAGACGAAAGCGGGATATTTACCGTTGCTCGCCAGCTTAATGAAGAGTTTTGCTGTTTAAGTTTAAAAGAAAGAGTTTGTGATATTTGCGATAAAGAAAAGATTGATCAGGTGTTTGCGGAATTTAAGCCCAATATTATTTTTCATGCCGCCGCTTATAAGCATGTGCCCTTAATGGAGGAGCAGCCGGAAGAAGCAGTAAAAAATAATATCTTTGGAACAAAAATATTGGCTGAAGCGGCCATAAAATATGAGGCGGAGAGATTTATTTTTATTTCCACGGACAAAGCGATAAATCCGACCTCTGCCATGGGAGCGACAAAAAGAATAGGAGAAATGCTCTGCCAGGTTTTTAATAAAAAAAACGTCACTAAATTTGTTTCAGTTCGTTTCGGCAATGTTTTAAACAGCCGTGGAAGTGTTGTTCCCATTTTCAAGGAGCAGATAGCGAAAGGCGGTCCTATCAAGGTTACTCATGAAGATATGAAAAGGTATTTTATGATAACTTCCGAAGCTTGCCTTTTAGTGATGCAAGCCGGGGCCATGGGCGAAGGGGGAGAGGTTTTTGTCTTGGATATGGGCAAACCGGTTAAAATTTTAGACTTGGCAAAAGAAATGATTAGGCTTTCCGGTTTTGAGCCGGACAAGGATATTCCTATTGTTTTCACAGGCACTCGTCCAGGAGAAAAGCTTTTTGAAGAATTACTAAGCGCCGAAGAGGGGACGCAAGCCACTCAAAGCAAGCAAATTTTTATAGCTGAACTGTCCGATGTAAGTGAAAAAAAACTGAATTCCACGCTGGAAAGATTAAAGTTTGCCGCTAAAAAATCAAATAAACAAGAGATAAAAAATATATTTAAAGAGTTCGTTCCTTATTATGATCCCGGCGCTTTTCAAGATTAAATTATCTGTTATAATAGATTTATAAGTTATTAAAAAAATTGAATAAAATATGTATCAAGAAGAAAAAGAAATAGATCTAATAGATTATATTAAAATTATTTTGAAACGAAAGCTGTTGATTTTTGTTGTGTTTCTTATTTTTATTATTATCGCTGGCGTAGCCACTTCTTCTTTACCCAGGCCTTATAAAATTGACACTTCTTTAGAGATAGGGAAGATCACAGAGAAAATAGGATTGGTGGAAAGAAGAGAAGTGATTTTAGAAAATCCGGAACAGTTGGCGCAAAAAATCAAAGGGGATGTTTACGGAATTTTAGCGAGAGAGGAACTAAATATTTCAGAGAGAGATTATCCGGAAATAGAAGTTAATAATCCGGAAAACACTGATTTAATTGTTTTAAAAATAAAATCAACCGAGGTCCAAAAAGCTAAAAACATTTTAGAGGAAATAAATAGATTGATTTTAGAAGAGCATCAGCAGATAGCTGGAAAAAAAGTAGAGGTTGCCGGAGTAGAGATTGAAAGCACTAAAGTTATAAAGCCGCCAACCATTTCTGAAGATCCAACAAGTCCAAAGTTTTTATTAAATATTATTTTGGCTGGATCTTTAGGAATTTTTATGGGAGTATTTTTAGCTTTTTCTAAAGAATGGTGGGATAAGAACAAAGATAAATAGAAGTTAAATGAAAAATTGTTTTAAAATAAAATTCGTTTTATTTTTTGCCGCTTTAATTTTAAGCGGTCCTTCTGTTGTTTTTGCTGATTCTTTAGGAGAGAATGTTGATTTCTATATCGCTTCTTCTTTTGACAGTGCGGAACGAGAAAAAATTAGCGCTTCGTTGCAAGTAAAGTCTGACCAGCTTTATTTTTATGTTGATAATGCTTGGTGGGAACAGTTGCAAAATGGTTCTCGAGATGAACTCAAATCAAGCTTAAGCTCTTTATGCCAGGAATTTGATGATAAGATTTATCCGATTTTAACATCTACTTACGGTTCAGAGTGGAATCCAGGAATTGATAATGATGAAAGAATTACTGTTCTTCTTCATCAGATGCAAGAAAGCGCTGGTGGCTATATCAGAACAGAAGATGAATATCCTAAAGAGCAGGCTCCTCATTCAAATTTGAGGGAAATGATTTATCTTAACGCTTCCTATATCACTTCTTCTATAGCGAAAAGTTTTTTGGCCCACGAATTTACCCATTTAATAGTTTTCAATCAAAAAGATAAAATTCATGGAGTCACAGAAGACACATGGCTTAATGAAGCTCGGGCCGATTATGCTCCTGCTCGTGTAGGCTATGACGATGAATATCTCGGCAGCAATCTTCAACAGAGGATTAGTATCTTTTTAGATTATCCTTCTGATCCATTAATTGAATGGACAAACCAAAAAAAAGACTATGGCGCGCTTAATCTTTTCATACAATATTTAGTAGACCATTACGGCGTTGAAGTTTTAGTTAATTCCTTACACTCAAAGAAAACAGGCGTTGTTTCCCTGAATGAAGCTTTGCAAAACCAAGGCTATGCCCGGGACTTTTCCCAAATTTTTATTGATTGGACTATTGCTGTTCTGGTAAACGACTGTGAGCTTGGAGAAAAATATTGTTATAAGAATGAGAATTTGGAAGATTTGCGCATTGCTCCTCAGATTAATTTTTTGCCTTATGCCGATCAAGCAAGCTTAAGCAGAACTGATTCCATCAAAGAATGGTCTGGCAATTGGTATAAAATTTCCGGAGGAAAAAATGCCTTAAAATTTAAGTTTACAGCAAATTCAGATGTTCAATTTAAAGTACCCTATATTATTTCTGAAAATTCTCAGGCTAAAGAGATCGGGCTTTTAGAGTTTAACCATAATAAAGAAGCTCTTCTCTATATCCCTGATTTTCGAGCAAAAAACAAATCTCTGATTATTATTCCTTCAGTCAATGGTGATACGGAAGAAAGCCATCAATTTTCTTTTGTTGCTTCTGTGATAGAAAAAACACCGGAGCAGGAGCAGGAGTCAGAGGCAGAACTGATTATTCAGCTTAAAGCTATGATTCAAGAATTACTGAAAGAAATTGCCCAAATTCAAGCCCAGATTAAAGCACTACAGCAACAGCATGTCTGCGGAAAATTAGAGACAAATCTTTACTATGGAATGCAGAATAATGCTCAAGTGAGCTGCCTGCAGGAATTTTTAAAAGCTCAGGGGACAGAAATTTATCCAGAAGGCATAGTTTCCGGCTGGTTTGGGCCTCTGACCAAACAGGCGATAATCAGATTTCAGGAAAAATACGTCGATGAAATTTTAGCGGAACATGGTTTAATTTCCGGAACAGGCTTTGTCGGCAGGACCACCAGGGCTAAAATAAATAGCTTGTTAGAAAAATAGGTTATTGCTAAGCTTAGCTTAGCAATATATAATAAAAATATGGCGGAAGAAATAATAAAAATATTAGAAGAATATAAAGAAGAAACGAAAAGACATTTTGATGTTGTGGCTGAAGATTTGAAAGGAGAGATAAAAGCTGTGGCAGAACAAGTGGCGGGTAATACTGAAAAACTAGAAGTGCATGACCAAAAATTTGATAAAATCGGAAAAGATATTGGAATCATTAAACTTGACATCGAATTTATTAAAAATGAACTTAAACAGAAAGTTGCACTTGATGAGTTTGCCGCCCTTGAGAGAAGAGTAAGTATGCTTGAAGCAGAACCGAAATAAATATGAAAGTATTAGTCTTGGCCGGAGGCAGGGGAACCCGCCTTTGGCCCATAAGCAGAAAACATAAGCCGAAGCAATTCCAAAAATTGATAAGCGACAAGACAATGCTTCGGGAAACCGTAGAACGGTTGCTTCCTAAATTTTCTTGGGAAGATATTTTTATTTCCACCAATAAAGAATATTCCAGGGAAGTAAAAAAAGAATTTCCAGAATTATCAAAAGACAATATTATTGCCGAGCCGGTAAGCAGAGAAAGGGTGGCTGCGCTGACTCTTTTTATGGCTAAGCTGGGAGATAGTGCTGAGCCTTTTTTGGTTTTGCCTTCGGACCATTTGATAAAAAATAAAAGAGAGTTTCAAAAGGCATTGTCATCAGCGGAGAAATTCATTAAAAAGAATCCTCAGCATATCATAGCGCTGGGAGCAAAGCCTTCATTCCCTGACACTGGCTTGGGCTATATTAAAAAAGGCAAACTGCTAACCAGTGAAAACAGCTATAAGATATATCAGACAGCATTTTTCAAAGAAAAACCGAATTTGAGAAGAGCGCGAACTTATGTTCGCTCCAAAGACTATTTTTGGAATATGGCGGTTTATCTTTTTTATCCATCTTTAATCGAAGAACAAATTAAAAAGTTTGTTCCTGATAATTACAAAAGGTATATGAAAATAAAAGAAGCCATGAGCAAACCCGGTTTTACCAAAGTTTTGCAGGAAGAGTATGATAAGATGGACAGCGTTGGCTTGGAGTATAGTGTTATTGAGAATTATGAAAAGGTGGCTATTATTCCAGTTGATGTTGGATGGAGTGACATCGGCAGTTGGACAGTGCTTAAAAATAGCCTTTCCTCTTCTGAGAGTTTTGTCAAAGGGAACTATATCGGAATTAATTCTGACGACATAATGGTTTATGGCTCTTCCAGTAAATTAGTGGCTGGTGTTGGGATTAAGAATTTAGTGGTGGTAGTGACAAATGACATAATATTGATTTGCGATAAAGACCATTCACAGGATGTAAAAGGGATAATAAAAAAGCTGGAAAAACAAAAGAAATTTAACTATATTTAGCGTTATAATCTTCTCTTACCGATATAGTAGTCTATGTAAAAATAAAAGGAGTTAAACTCCTTTTTTAGTTTGGAAGTTATCCACAATTATTTGTTTGACTTGCCCTCTGGAATATAAGAAAATATAGTTAATGAAGCTGAAAATTAACCTATATTGGTATATCGGATGAAAGAGTCAAACGATAACTTAAATAACGGCTATATATCTTTGTCTGAAGCAACTGATTACTGTGATTATTCACAGGAGTATTTGTCGTTGCGCGCCAGGCAAGGAAAACTGAAAGCAAAGAAATTTGGCAGAAATTGGGTGACTAAAAAAGAATGGTTAAAGCAGTATATAACCAAGACTGAAGAGTATAATAATTTGGTAAAAGAAAACCAGGCTAAGAAAATAAAAACAGTTTCTGTTAAGAAGCCGGAAGTCGAGAAAAATAAAAAGATTCGATTGGTCTCAATTAAAAAAGATGAGGGTTTACCGATAGAGTCTTCTAGCTTTTCCTTCAGGCCCATACTGGCAG
>JAGLPU010000017.1 GCA_023137175.1 Candidatus Parcubacteria bacterium
CCGAAATGTGCGTTAACTAACTAATGTTTAAAAAATCTTGGTCAATTTTATATTTTGCAAATTCAAAAAATAGTGGTAAATTAAAAAAATGATTAAAAATTTAGTAATAGTTGAAAGCCCCACAAAGGCTAAAACAATCCAAAAATTCTTAGGCTCTGATTTTCAAATCCTTTCTTCCTACGGCCATATCAGGGATCTGCCAAAAAGTGAGCTGGGAGTTGACACGGAAAACAATTTTGAGCCTAAATACATAATCCCCACTAAAGCCAGAAAAAACTTCAATATTTTAAAAAAGGCAATAGTGGAAGCAGAAACAATAATTCTGGCCAGTGATGAAGACCGGGAAGGAGAATCAATTGCCTGGCATTTGGCTCAGGGTCTAAAATTGAAAAATCCGCAAAGAATCGTCTTTCATGAGATTACCAAAACAGCGATTGAAAACGCTTTAAAAAATCCTCGGGAAATTGACATCCATCTGGTTAATGCGCAACAAGCGCGCAGAATTCTAGATAGAATCGTCGGCTACAAGCTGTCGCCTTTTTTATGGAAAAAAGTGGCCCGGGGCTTGTCTGCCGGCAGAGTTCAATCAGTAACAGTACGCCTGGTAGTGGAACGGGAAAACGAAATCAAAGCGTTTAAGCCTGAAGAATACTGGACTGTCACCGCTTTGCTGGATAAAAATGAAAACGAATTTGAGGCTTCCTTGGTAAAAAAAGACGGAAAAATTGTTCCTAAACTTGGAATTAAAAATAAGAAAGAAGCGGATAAAATTCTAGCTGATTTAAACAAGGCCGACTATAAAATAGTAAATGTTGAAAAAAAAGAAGTGCGCAGAAATCCATTGCCTCCTTTTACTACCAGTACATTGCAGCAGGAAGCGTCAAAAAAGCTCCATTTTCCGGCTAAATTTACTATGGGAGTTGCCCAAAGCCTTTATGAACGAGGACTCATTACCTACCACCGGACCGATTCCTTGAATCTTTCTGAACAATCTCTGGCTTCGGCCAAGGGATTTATTACGGGGAGTTATGGCGAAAACTATTGGACTTCCAGAAGATATAAGACAAAATCCAAAGGAGCCCAGGAAGCTCACGAAGCAATAAGGCCGAGTTATCCAGAAAAAGAACCAGAAGCTTTAAAAACAGCAAAGAAGCTGGATGACAAACAATTCAAACTTTACGATTTAATTTGGCGGAGATTTATCTCCGGACAAATGAGCCAGGCTATTTTTGACGCCACACAAATTGATATTGAAGCTGAAAATTATCTTTTCAGGGCCAGCGGACAAACATTGAAGTTCGACGGTTTTCTTAAAATTTATCCGCTTAAATTCAAGGAAAGCGAGTTGCCGGAATTGACCAAAGATGAAATTTTAAAACTACTCAAGCTCACTCCAGACCAGCACTTTACCCAGCCGCCAGCCAGATACAGCGAAGCCACTTTAATCAAAACTTTGGAAGAAAACGGCATTGGCCGCCCCTCAACCTACGCCCCGACTTTAAGCACTGTCCAGCAGAGAAACTATATCCAAAAGAATGATCAAAAAAAATTCGAGCCGACTGAAATAGGCACAGTCGTAATTAATTTATTAATAGAGCACTTCCCTAAAATTGTAGACATCAAATTCACCGCTGAAATGGAAGAAGATTTGGATAAAATTGCTGAAAATAAAAAGCAATGGGTGCCGACAATAAAAGACTTTTACGACCCTTTTATTAAAAGACTAGATGAAAAATATGAAGAAGTTTCCAAAAAAGAAATTGCCCAAGAAGAAACAAATGAAATTTGCCCCAAATGCCAGTCTCCTTTAATTATCAGACTGGGTCGATTTGGCAAATTTTACGCCTGTTCTAATTTTCCTAAATGCCGGCATACCGCTCCCCTGAAAAAAGAAGGGCCGGAAATAAAATGTCCGAAATGCGGAGAGGGAGATGTCACTGAAAAAAGAACTAAAAAAGGTAAAATATTTTACGGCTGCAACCAGTATCCAAAATGCGACTTTGCTTTATGGGACAAACCAACCGGAGAAAAATGTCCAGAATGCGATTCTCTTCTAGTGGCAACAAAAAAAGGAGCTAAATGCTCCAATAAAGACTGCGGCCATACTCAATAAAAAAATAATGAGGGAATCCCCTCATTGTTGACATTGTTCACTTAATTTTTTTAGAGATATGTACTGGTCTGGGAAAAGAAATATATATTCTCCCGGGTTAGATAAACTTTCTCCAACAATCTTTATTTTACCAATATCTTCAAGGTTGACAGAAATCAGCTTTTTCTTTGCTCCAAAATGGAGTTTTATTTTTTTTAATTGTTTTTGAGAAATTTTTGCCATAAAATTATGGCTATCCAAAATTTTTCCTTGATTCCTACGTTCTCCTATATAAAAAGACTCTCCTAAAGAATCAAAAGGAAAAGACGTGCTGAATCTTGTGCCTAACTCTTCTTCAACTCCTTTTATTAAAACATTTAGAAATCCTTCATTTTGTTCCACTAATCTATCCACAGCCGGCCGACAAACAAAAAAATTCGACTGTCTTTTTCTTTCCGCTTTTGTCTCTACTTCTTTTAAAAAAACTTCATTGCCACAAACCAACCACAACACTACACTCTTCATTTTTCCCAATTATATCACCTCAATATTTCTTTGCCTTAAACTATACCAGATATTTTCCTCTTGTCAAACTTTTAATTTAGTTATAATATCAAATTATGACTATTGAGAAAATTCTAGACAAGGTAAAAGAAAATAATCCCAAGGCCAATTTTGACCTTATTAAAAGAGCCTATGTTTTTGCTGAGAAAGCACACCAAGGACAAAAAAGAAATTCCGGCGAAGATTATATTATCCACACCCTGCATACTGCCTATAATCTTGCGGAAATAAAACTAAATTCCACCACCATCGCAGCCGGGCTTCTCCATGATGTCTTAGAAGATACGGAAATCACTAAAAAAGAATTGGAAAAAGAGTTTGGCAAGGAAATTGCCTTTTTAGTTGAAGGAGTAAGTAAACTGGGTAAAATTAAATATCGAGGCACGGAAAGACAAGTAGAAAATTTCAGGAAGCTGTTTTTGGCAACAGGAAAGAATATAAGAGTAATTTTAATCAGACTATTTGACCGGCTGCACAATCTGGAAACCCTCAATTACCAGCCACCGGAAAAACAAAAAAGAATCGCTCTGGAAAGTCTTGAAATCTATGCTCCCCTGGCTTATCGGCTTGGTATCGGAGAGCTCAAAGGACAAATAGAAGATTTGTCATTTCCTTATGTTTTTCCAGATGAGTATAAGAAGCTGATTAATCAAGTCAAAGACAAATATGAGGAAAGGGAAAAATATCTAAAAAAGATTAAATCAGTAATTATAAAAAAATTAAGAAAGGAAGATATCCAGCCGATTGAAATTCAATCCCGCTCCAAGCATTACTACTCTCTTTGGCAAAAACTTAAACGCTATGACAATGACTTGGATAAAATTTACGACTTAGTCGCTCTAAGAATAATAGTCAAGGATGTGGAAGAATGCTATCAAACTCTAGGCGTTATTCATAAGCTTTGGAAGCCTCTTCCCGGCCGGATCAAAGACTATATTGCCTTGCCAAAGCCAAATGGCTATCAGTCCCTGCATACTACTGTCTTCTGCATCGATGGCAGAATTATTGAATTCCAAATAAAAACTAAAGCAATGCATAAAGACGCGGAATTCGGTATTGCCGCCCACTGGTATTATTCAGAACAAAAAGGATTAAAAGCTTTCCTAAAAAAAAAGATAACGAAAGCTCCTGAGGATGAACTTGATTGGGTAAAACAGCTTAAAGATTGGCAGAAAGAAACCAAAGATTTTTCTGCCGACAGATATTTGGAATCACTTAAGATTGATTTCTTTAGTAACAGAATTTTTGTCTTCACTCCCAAGGGCGATGTTATCAGCCTTCCGGAAAATGCCACTCCGGTTGATTTCGCTTATGCCATTCATACTGATATAGGCAATCACTGTCACCAAGCAAGAGTCAATAATAAAATTGCCCGGCTTGAACAGCCTTTGCAAAACAGCGATATAGTGGAAATTATTGTAAACAAAAACAGAAAGCCTTCCAAAGACTGGTTTAGATTTATCAAATCAGGTTTGTCTCGCACCCGAATTAAAAGGTTTTTTAAAACGGAGCTGGAAGCCTGGAGAAAAAAAAGGGCAACAACAGACAAAATAAGAATAAGGAAAGAGAGGAAAGAAACAACTGTTGCCAAGCCCCAAATTACTGTTAAGAAAAAAACTAAAATACTGGTGGCCGGCCAAACAGGAATTTCAATAAACATAGCCAAGTGCTGTTCTCCTTCAGCCAAAAGCCAAATCAAGGCATATATTACTAAAAGTCATGAAGCCTCTATTCATAAGGCGGATTGTGAAAATCTAAAACGAGCGCAAAAAAAATGGCCTCAAAAAATTATTGAGGCCACTTGGATAGAAAAATAGATTACTTTTTTATCTTGGCTAAAGTTTTTTGCAGTTCTTTTTTGGAGCTAAAGAAAACTATAAGTTTAAGCTTGTTAGCCTCGCTTTTAAGTTTAATATTTTTGACCCCTAAAGAATCTTGAAAATTTTCTTCAAGACCCTTCAATTCCTTCAAAATCTTGTCTGAAACTTTTCTCTTGGTAGTTTTCCATTCTCCCAGCTTTTGGGCCAGATATTCCACTTCTCTGACATTTAATCCGTTTTTTATAATCTTTTCCAAAACAGCTTTTTGTTTTTTAGGATCTTTAATCGGTAAAATTGACCTGGCATGCCCTTCACTGATTTTGCCTTCTTTAAGCGCCTGCTTGGCTTCATCTGTCAGGTCAAGAAGCCGTAAATTATTGGTTACCGATTCCCTGCTCATTCCCATCAACCGGCCAATTTCTTTTTGGGTAAGGTTGAATTCTGTCTGCAATTTTTTAAAAGCTTCTGCTTTTTCCATGGCATTCAAATTAACCCGCTGCACATTTTCAATAAGAGAAACTTCCAGCTTTTCTTTCTTGGTCGGTTCTCTGATTATCACCGGAACTTGAGCCAGGCCCACTTTTTTAGCCGCCTTCAATCTTCTTTCTCCTGCGATAAGCTGATATGATCCCCTTCCTGTTCTGGTTACAATCAAAGGTTGTAAAATTCCATATTCCCTAATTGACTCCGCCAAGTCTTTTATATTCTTGTCTTCAAATTCTTGCCGCGGTTGGTAAGGGTTGGATTCTATTTTATCTATTTCAATATAGAAAATAGCTTCTTTTTTAGCGGCTAAAACATCTCCGAAATCTTCCGCTTTTTTAGGAATTAATGATTCTAAACCTTTGCCTAAATTTTTCATATTTATGCTTTTTGTCCTATATTAATAAGTTCTTCAGCGAGTTCCCGATAAGCCTTGGCCGCCCGGGAAGCAGGCGCGTATTGCAAAATTGTTTTCCCAAACCTGGGAGCTTCAGCCAAAGCCACATTCCTCGGTATCACAGCGTCAAAAACATAAGCGGGAAAATTTCTTCTTACTTCTTTGGCCACCTCTTGGGAAACTTTATTCCTTTGGTTATACATGGTAAGCAGAGCACCAGCAACTTTAATATCGCTCCCTAGATTGCTTTTAACCAAATCAATAGTATTCATTAATTGGGCTAATCCTTCCAGGGCCAGATATTCAGCTTGAACAGGAATTAACACTTCCTGGGAAGCGCACAAAGCATTAATGGTCAGCAAATCAAGGCTTGGAGGAGAATCAATGATAATAAAATCATAATCTGAAGCGACTTCTTCCAAAACTTTCGCCAGCTTAAACTCTCTGTTTTTTAAATTTATCAATTCTACGGCCGCTCCGGCTAAATCAGGAGAGGCGGGCATAATTTCATAGCCAAAAAAAGGAGTCTTTCTAATGACTGCCGAAGGAGCGACACTACCGGTTAGAGCATGATAAACTGAAAGAGGAAGATAATTTGGCTTAATACCCAAAGAATAAGTGGCATTAGCTTGATGGTCAAAATCAACCAGCAAAACCCTTTTGCCTAAAGCGGCTAGGAAAACAGGCAAGTTGACGCTAACATTAGTTTTACCAACTCCCCCTTTATTATTACAGATAGAGATAATTCGAGCCATTAGTATAAAATATCATAATTACTAAAAATTTACAAACAGCCCATTTTCTGTTAAAGTATCTTTGAATTACAAAATGAATTTGTAACAAGCCGGAGTGCTGAAATTGGCAAACAGGGTGGACTCAAAATCCACTGTCCGCAAGGGCTTGAGGGTTCGAGTCCCTCTTCCGGCACTATTTTATGGTTAGAACCATATTGCCAAACAAAAATTTTAGATGGACGCCAAAACTCGCTTATGCCATTGGTCTATTAACTACTGATGGAAATTTAAGTAAAGATGGACGCCATATAACAATGGTATCGTCTGATATTCAACTATTAAAAACATTCAAAGAGTGCCTTGATATAACAACTAAAATATCCCAATCTAAAAAAAATGGATGGATGGTAAAACCATCTTACAGAGTACAATTTAGTAATGCTCAATTATATAGGTGGTTATTAAAAATTGGGCTGTCCCCAGCTAAAACTTATAATATAGGCCCATTAAGTGTCCCAGATAAATACTTTCCTGATTTCTTAAGAGGACATTTGGATGGAGACGGTTCAATTTGGACATATAAAGATAGATGGAATAGTTTTAAAAATCCAAAATATGTCTATATTCGTTTATGGACTCGTTTTCTTTCGGCAAGCGAAATACATATTAAATGGATAAGAGAAAGCATTATTAGACTTCTTAATATAAAAGGCCATACTTGGGAAGGAAAACCACAAAGATCGTATCAAACTACAAGTCTGTGGCAATTAAAGTTTGCTAAAAAAGATTCTCTAAAATTGTTGACTTGGCTTTACTATAATTCAAAAGTGCCTTGCTTGATGCGCAAAAGAAAAATTGCAGAAAAATTTATTTCAATTTAAAAATTGAAGTTTTTTCGACGATACAAAAATTATTTTTATAAAGACTCTTCAACCATTGCTAAAAAAAGAATGCCGGAAATGATCCGACACTTTATGTTTTATTCAGTGCTGCTATGTTCGCTCTTAACGCTTTCTAATCCAATTCCGCTAACTTCAACTAGCCTTAAAGGGATAGGACTTAGAAGAAAAGAGGTTATCACATAAAATTTTTCTATTGGCTCATTTAATAAAAAATTCTCTGTTTTCCCAGAAAGAGAAGAGTTGTTGCCAGTAATAGAAAAATTGAATGTATAGTCGTTTGTCCAATCAATAACTGCCCTAGTCTCGCCAGTAAAAGAAATAGTCAAAAGTATATCGTAAAGGCGGGGTCTAGGAGCATCGCTTCCAGACTTATGGGCGCTATCTTTCATTTTTTTCTTTATATGCCTTAATCTGATAACCAGCATTGATGCTGCTAATTCAGCCGGCCCGTATCCACCAACAGTGATATGAGCTCTGGTAAGCAATTTAGAAACAAGCTTATCGTAGTATTTAGTTTGGACAAACTGATCTACTATTTTTCCTATATTTTCCATTTCTAAGTAAATCTGCTGCTGCACCCAACTAAGCTTTTTGTTCCGATTAACTGCTTCTTTCATTTTATGAATGAACAACATTACCGGGAGTTCAAAAATGTCATTCATAATGCCTGCTTTAGCTGCTATTTTAGATGTTTTGGCTTCGCTTTTCGGACCTTCAAGTTTTAGCATTACCCCATACTTTCTGGCAATCTTTCCTACTGTAGAATCCGGTCGAGAAGTAATGGCTATTATTTTAATTTTTGCTGTTCCAGTCCTTCGGAGATAACTAGCCACATCTTCAGCCAAATATTTGGGAGTCTTGGTTTCTCCGCTGCTAGAAACTATTAGAATAACAATATTCTTATATTCTCTTCGCAAAGCCGTTAATCCTTCTCCAATGTTGTTACCCGGAAAATCAAGATTGTCTCGCGTTACTATGCGTTTTCTTATTCCGCAAAGACCCAAATCGCAAGCAGCTCTTGACCTTCCTTGGCCGACACGAATTATACAATCCGCTTCTTTGAAAATTCCGAAGAATTTTTCAGTCTCTTTTTTGTCTATATTGTGGAGATTCCTATTTATTGTATTAAGATACAGCGCATTTTTGCTAATTTCATTCATTTTTACCACCTCTTTTGTTTTTATTTAAATGTGCTTCGCTTTTAAGGTAGAACAATTTGAGAAAAAAAGCAAATAAAAAACCAGGCATTTGCCTGGTATTCAAAGAGAGTCTTCTGCCATATCAGCGGAAAAAGCACTTTCTTTAAGTTCTGCAAAAACTTCTTTTTGTTCTTTAGATAAACTTTTCTGGTCAATTTCTGCCATTTCTTCTTCGGCTTTTTCAATGTCTCCTTGAAAAAGAAGATTTTTTATTCTTTCAACCTTTTCTTCAAATGTCATCCGCTCACCCCTTATTTATATTGTTAAAGATGTTTTTATTTTTACAAAATTAAAGTCCTTTTGTCAACTTTTAATTCTAAATTTAACATCTCTTTTATTTTTAGCTTTCGCTGCATAACGCCTGATTATTCTTTGGGCCTGCCGTAAAATATTTTCAGAAACCTTATCTTTGCCGTAATTCCTAATTAAAATCAATGGTCCGGAATAATTTTCCATTTCAACCAGAATATCGTTTGCTCTTTTTATTTTCTTAAGCTTTTCGTTCTCTGGTTCGTTTCTGCCTACTATAATCTTTACTCTGTTTTTCCAAAAATGCCGTCCGTAATATAGTAGTTTGATATCACTGCCTTCGCATTCGGGACAAATCCGAAAAAGCTCTCTTAATCTTTTGCCAAATTCCGCTTCACATAGAATACAGCCTCCTCCAGGATTAGGATATGCTTTAATCTTATACTTCTTTACTAAAGCCAACTGTTTTTTCCGAGAACGGCCGGAAATAGCAAACAGCTTTTTCCTATCTATCCAGCCTGATTGTTCAGGGATGGTCGGTAATAAAAGCTTGGCTGACAAAGGGCGCAGCAAATAACCGGTTAAAGATGATTCCTTTTCCACCAGCTGTAAAGCTCTCTTATTCTGCGACATTGGCCTTTCTCCTAAAACTTCGCCGGTAACTATAAAATCAAACTTTTCCTTTTTCATTATCTGCTTGGCTTTTTTCAGCATTAGTAAATGGCAGTCAATACAAGGATTCATGGCGCTCCCCCGACCGTATTGAGGAGATTTTATTAGATTTAAATGCGCTTTGGAAAAATCAACAACCTTTAAGCACAATTTTATTTCTTTCGCTGATTTTTCAGCCTGTTCAGAATCAAAAAAATAACTTTTGAAAGTTATTCCTTTGACTTTTATTTTCTGGTCTTCCAGAATCTTGACCGCTAAAATTGAGTCCAATCCTCCGGAGAATAGAATCAAGGCTTTTTTGTTCATTTTGTGAATTTCTTTAACTTGCTTTCTGAGTAAACAACCATATTGTCTTTAATATTTTCCATTATCAGAGAGCCGGCGCCAATACCAACATTGCCTCCAATTAAAACACCCGGCATTAAACTGACATTTATTCCGGTCTTTGAATTCTGTCCCATAATTACTCCAAGCTTGTTTAACCCGGTCCCAATCTTCTTGCCTTTAATTATTGTTTTTATCTCTCCTCTATCAATTCTGATATTTGCGGTGACTGTTCCGGCGGCCAAACGGCAATCTTGCGCAAAGATAGAATCGCCGAAATAGCCGGAATGAGTATGAACACCAGGCTGGAAGATAGTTCGGGCGGCTTCAGCGTTAGCGCCGATTAAAGTTCCTTCTTCTAAATCAGTATATTCTCTAACAATAGCATTGTTCCCTATAATACAATTAGCGCCAATATAGCAAGGCCCCTTAATAACAGCATTCTCATAGACTCTGACATTTTCAGCAATATGGACTTTTCCTTCAATGGTCGCGCTTTTAGCAATATGAGCCGTCTTAGCAACACCAGCTTTCAAAAATCGATTGAATAAATACTTTTCCATAGCAAACAAATGCCATGGATATTTTAAGGAAGGAGTATCTTTTTCTTTTTTCTTTAAAATAACTATTTCTGCTTCTTCTTTTTTCATAAGCAAAGAAAGAGTTGCTTCAAAATCATACATTCCCTTTTTGACTTGTTTATAGGCTTCAAAAAAACCAAGCTCCAAAAGATAAACTCCCACTATTTTTATATCTGACGGCGCTTTTCCTTTTTTCGGTTTTTCAATAATTTCCAAGATCTTATTCCCTTTCATCCTGGCTATGCCGAAAATCTCCGGAGTGTTGGTTTTCTGGCCGAATAAAACAAGGGGGGCTTTGGGAACTGTTTTAATAATTTCGTCAATATCCAGCCTTTCAGCGTTTAAAACTAAAAATCTGCCGGTTAAAAAATCTTTGACCTGGCAAAGAGCGTTACCGCTGCCTATTGGTTTTTGCTGGACAACATATCTGATTCTTAATCCTTTAAACTTATAGTTTTCCAGCTCTTGTTCAATTTCTTTTTTTGGAGACTGGATGATTATGACATCCTTGATTTTTGTTCTGCTTAAACTTTCAAGAGTGTGCCAAATCAAAGGCTTGCCCATTATTTTAATGAGAGCCTTATGTTTTTGATTTAAGGGCCAAAAGCGGGAAGATTGGCCGGCGGTTAGAATTACAGCTTGCATATTTATATATTACTTGGTTGTGCTCAACTCAGTAAGCACAAACTTATTTTGAAACAATCTCGTGTTCGGCTGCTCCTTGGGCATAAAGATGCTGAACTTCAGTTATGGATAAAGCTTTGTTATAAACTTGGACTTCATCAATAGCTCCGTCAAAAAATTCTCCGTAGATCCATGGTCCTTGAGAATTCTGATGAGCCATAAAATTTATTGTAAAATATTGACACCATTCATTTGGGTGAACGCCTGTGCCAGTGTAGCTGCTTGCAAAATCTCCATCTGTGTATAAATCTAATTTATTAAAAGTATTAGGAGCTCTTGTCCATATAATAACATAATGGTGCCATCTTCCATCTGATGTATCTATTTTTGTGTCTAGATGAGCGCTATAATCATTATTACCATCCGGTTCAAGAAAAAATTTATTATTACTTCTGTCTATTTCTATAAAAGCAGAGCCTCCGTTTTGTGTTCTACTAAAAATAGTTTCGTAATTATGATGATCTCTTTTCATCCAAAAACTTATTGTTGAGTGTTCTAAGTCCAATATTACACTACCGGCTAAATCAATATAAGCAGTGCTACCATCAAATTCCAAAGCTTTGCCAAATACTCCATCGTCAGCCCATTGAGGGCCATTAATTAAGTCTCCATCATTATCATAGCCTGAGCTGTCTCTAGTCGGGTCACTTTCATCATCAAATCTCCACTCTCCTACCAGATCAGCGCCCAAGATGACTCTAGTCGTATGAGAGAACTCTTTAGCTTTGGCGAGATCAGCTTGTTCTTTAGCTCCGCCCAAACTAGCTAAAACAATACTGCCCAGTAATCCAATAATAGAGATAACCACTAAAAGTTCAATTAAGGTGAAAGAATTAGTATAAAAATTTTGGGATTTGAGATTCATAGATTCAATAAAGTTCTAGCAATTTTAGAAGGACTATATTCTATTAAGCCTTTTTTAAATAAAAAGTTTTTGCCGATAAATTTTTCTTCGTCTAAATTATCATTTATTTTCACTAAACTTACAAGCTCAGAGTGCTCTCCTTTATACTTCTTAACATCTTCTTTCCTGGGAAGAAAAGAATTATATATCACGAAATCCAAACTGCAACCTAAGTATTTTTCTATTTCTTCAGTAAAATCCAAAACAGAAAAATTATTGGTTTCCCCTGACTTAGTCATCGCCGGACAGACAAACACTTTCATAGCTCTAGTCTGTTGGAAAGCCCTGCTGATCCCCTGTGGCAGCAGACAAGGAATAATGCTGGAGTATAGGTCGCCAGGACCAATTACTATCAGATTTGCGGCTTTAATAGCCTTTATGGCTGCTAAGTTTCCTTTTGCTTCCGGCTTTAAATAAGCTTTTTTGATTTTGAGATTAGGATTATGCTTGGGAACATCAATGTTTGTTTCACCGCTAATTATTTTATTATTTTCCAAAACAGCGTAGATATTAGTTTTATCCAGAGTTACCGGCAAAACATCTCCTTTCACTTCCAAAAACTCACTGACGTATTCTAAAACTTGATTAAAGTTTTTCAAACTGTGTTCCAGCCCGGCAATAAAAACAGTGCCAAAACTATGACCTTTGTGTCCGCCGGAGAAAAGTTCCCGACCGAATCTAAAATTAAACAATTCCTTTTTCCATAAAGGAGCCTGAGAAAGCTCAAGTAAATGCCTTCTAATATCCCCCGCCGGCAGAACAGAAAAATCCTCGCGCAATTGCCCGGTAGAACCGCCATTATCTGCCATAGAACAAATTGTAGCCAATTTAACTTTGCGTACTTTTAGCCCACGCAAAACAGTTTTTGGCATTGCATTGCCTCCTCCCAGACAAACAATTTTTTTCATATTTATTTAAATTCTTTTAAAGCTTCTTTTATATCCGCTTTTTTTCCGGTTAATCCGGAAACCAGCTGTTCGTCTAAAGTAGACTCCTCTGATTTGTAGAAAATACCGATTGGTATTTTATCGCCATTGCGATAGTCCCATTCTTTTATTCTCTTAGCGGCATTTTCTTTGGAAGACACATCTTGGTTTTCAAATTCATAAACCCTTTCGTTATAGGTTTCGTAAGTGTTAGACCAGGCAACACAAGGCTGCAAAACTTCTATCAAAGAAAATCCTTTATGTTTTACTCCCTGAGCTATGATCTTTTGAAGATGGTCTAAATTGGCGGAATAGCTGCGGGCGATAAAAGTAGCTCCGGCAGAAAACAGCAAATCTAAAGGATTAAAAGGATTTTCCGTGCTTCCCTCAGGAGTGGATTTTCCTTTATACCCTTTGGGGCTAATAGCGGTAAACTGCCCCACCGTTAAAGCGAAAGCGCGGTTATCGTGGATAATTACGGTAATATCAATATTTCGTTTGGCGGCAAAAATAATATGGGCCAGACCTTCGTTATAGGAGTCTCCATCTCCGGAGCAAGCTAAAACTTTTAAAGAAGGATTAGCTATTTTCATTCCAGTGGCTACTGGCAAGCTTCGTCCGTGAAGCCCGTAAAAAGTGTTGATATTAATATAGTCAACGATCTTGGCAAAACAGCCAATTCCGGTAGTCAAAACGAAATTTTCTCTTTTCATTCCCTCTTCTTCCAGAGAAGCCACGGCTTTTTTTATTCCTTCCAAAATTCCAAAATTGCCGCACCCTGGACACCAAGTTTTTTTAAAAGGAGTATCTAAATTTGTTTCCATGTTTTTAAATTAAATTTTTAAGTTTATCTTCTATTTCTTCCGGTAAAAATGGACGGCCGTCATATTTTAAAATCTGTTCGTCTACTTTAATTCCTTCGCAACTGAGAACCTTAGCCAGCTGGCCCATAACATTTGTTTCCGCTGAAATTAAAGTCTTCACCCCTTCCAAAGCTTTTGCCATCTGTTTCTCTGGAAAAGGCTGAAGTATTAAAGGCTGAATGGCCTTGATATTTAATTTCTCTGCCGCTTCAATCGCCGCACCTTTTGTTGATCCCCAGAAAATAATCGTTTTATCAGATTTCTCATTACCGTAAACTTTTACTGCTCCAGGCTCATCTATTTCCTTGCTTAAAGCGTCGTATTTCTTCATTCTTTTATCCTGCATTGCGGTAATTTGGCTTGCATCTTCTTCCGCTGTGATTCCGGCTTCATCATGTTCATAGCTTGTTCCTTTTATCACGGCGTTCGGTTCTCCGGGAAAAGCCATAGGAGAAATACCATTCTTAGTGTCCAAATACCTCTTATATTCCCCCTTTTTATTCCAAAGCAAAGCTTTCTCAGACTTTACTTTATCAACTATGTTTTCGTCAAAACTAAAGGTGCTTTCGCTGATTGCTTTGTCTATTAAAACTATTGCCGGAAGTTGATACTTCCAGGCAAGATTCAAGGCTAGCCCGGTTAAGTAAAATGATTCTTCCGTGTCTCCTGGAGCAACAACCAACCTAACGAAATCGCCATGCCCGGAATTCAAAGCAAAAAGAAGATCTGCTTGCGCAGAATAAGTGGGAACTCCTGTAGCTGGTCCTGTTCTCTGACTTTCCACCACCACCACAGGAACCTCTGCTTGGGCGGCCAAGCTCACTCCTTCGGTCATTAAGGCAAAACCGCCTCCTGATGTTCCCACCATTGTTCTTTTGCCAGCGAAAGCAGAACCAATAGCGGCATTTATAACCGAAATCTCGCTTTCATCTTGAAAAACAATTAAATTAAAATCTTTTTGTTTAGCAGCTAAATAATGCAGAACACTGGTAGCCGGCGTCATGGGATAAGCAATGTATGCTTCCAAGCCAGCCTGTACGGCCCCCAATGCCACTGCTTCATTGCCAGTGAGCAAAGGGCATTCATTGGAGGGCAATTTTTCTATTTTAACCAAAGTTTCTACTTGTTCATAAGCAGTATTGGCAATTTTTAAATTGAGTTCAATCCCTCTTTTTAATTCTTGCTTTAAAACCTTTTCTATTATTCTCCAGTCTATTCCCAGCATTTTGCCCAAAGCTCCCAAGAAAGCGGTGTTTTTCATAATTGGCTTGCCTCCAAGTTCTTTAGTAATAGCTTCCACTGGCAAACCAATACCTTCACAGTCTGAAATCTTGTCGCTGTTATAGATGATCACTCCTTCTTTATTTAATTTATCTTTGTGCCTGGCAACGGTTTCATTGTTAAGCGCCAGCAAAAAATCCACTCCTCGACTGTGAGTTAAGATTTTTTTCTCTGATGCCCTAATTTGAGAAAAATTATGGCCTCCATTGATCAGGGATTCATAGTCGTCATAAATAAAAATATAGTAACCATATTCCTGTAACAACTTAGCGATTATTAAGCCCGCTCTTCTAGTTCCCTCGCCGGCTGCTCCACCGATTAAAATTGAATATTCTTTTACCATAATTTATTCTGCTGAATTTTTAAATTTTTCCATTCCTTTTTTGATTATTTCCTGGGCTTTTTCTTTGCCTCCCCAACCATCAACTTTTACATGCTTATATTTCTCAACTTCCAGCTTCTTATAGTCTCTCATAAAAAGCTCTATTTCTTTTTTCAAGTGTTCTCCCACATCCGCTATGTCCTTAATTTCATGAAAGCGCGGATCAACTTTATCAACCGGCACGGCAATAATCTTATTGTCTCCTCCTGCTTCATCGCTCATTAACAGCACCCCCACTGGCCTGGCCTTGATAACGCAGCCGGGAAAAGTAGGATAGGTAGCCAGCAAAATAACATCCACAGAATCGCCATCATCAGAATCGGTCTGAGGAATAAATCCGTATTCAAAAGGATAAATCAAAGGAGAAAAAAGAACTCTGTCCAGCTCAAAATATCCTTTCTCTTCGTTATATTCAAATTTACTGCTGGCTCCTTTAGGAATGTCTATGGCTACATTTATTTCTTCCGGAGGATTATCTCCTGTTGGTATGTCTTTATAAAGATTCATAATATTATTTTAATATTTATTAATAATAATTATTCTACTGTTACAGATTTTGCCAAGTTTCTTGGCTTATCAACATCGCAACCCCTTAAAACTCCCATATGATAAGCGAACAGCTGCAAAGGGATTACGCTTAAAATCGGGGTCAGCATTTCCAATGTCTTGGGGATATAAATAACATCATCTGCTATTTTCTTAATATCTTTATTGCCTTCAGTGGCCAAAGCAATCACCGGCCCCTTTCTGGTTTTAATTTCTTCAATATTGGACATTGTCTTTTGATAAACACTGTCAGAAGGACAAATGGCAAATGTCGGAAAATTCTTATTAATCAAGGCAATCGGTCCGTGCTTCATTTCTCCAGCTCCGTAGCCTTCGGCGTGGACATAGGAAATCTCTTTCAATTTTAAAGCCCCTTCCAAAGCAATGGGATAATTGTATTTTCTGCCAATAAAGAAAAAATCATCATATTTCTTATATTTCTTGGCCAATTCTTTAATCTGGGCGTCAACAGTCAAAGTCTTTTCCACCAGCTTGGGAATCCTCTTTATCTCCTTGGCAATTCTTTGCCCCATTACCAGAGACAACTCTCTTTGTCTGCCTAAAAACAAAGCTAACAAGGCAAGTACTGTAAGCTGGGAAGTAAAAGCTTTGGTTGAGGCTACTCCGATCTCAGTGCCACAATGATTATAAATACCGGCGTCTGTTTCCCTGACAATACTACTGCCAACCGCATTAACAATTCCTAAAGTTAAAGCATCTTTTTCTTTGGCTTCTTGAATGGCCGCTAAAGTATCTGCTGTTTCTCCTGATTGGGACACTGCCAAAATAGCAGTGTCTCTGTTTATAATCGGCTTTCTGTATCTGAATTCAGAGGCATAATCCACTTCAGTGGGAATGCCCGCATATTCTTCCAGCATATATTCACCCACTAATCCTGCCAAATAAGCAGTGCCACAGGCGATAATATTTAAACGCTTAAGCTCTTTCAATTTTCCTTTAACCGGTTCTAATCCTCCAAGTTTCGCCAATCCCTCTTCTTCTATCAACCTGCCTCTTAAGGGATTGGCGATTGTTTCCGCCTGTTCCATTATTTCTTTAAGCATAAAATGAGGGTAATCTCCTTTATCAACTTCTGCTTCGCCTTCTTCTAGAGTTTCCGGCTCTCTTTCTTTCATAATAAAAAAATTGTCGGGAGTGATAGTTGCAATTTCATTATCCTCCATGTTTATTACCTTTTTAGTAAAAGGTAAAATAGCATTTGGGTCGGAAGCTATAATATACTCTCCGTCATTAGTCCCTATTAGCAAAGGACTGGAAAGCCGGGCAACAACTATTTTTTGAGGATCATCACGGGCAATTACCGCTATGCCGTAAGTCCCCTGCACTTTTTTTAAAGCCTTGCGCACTGCTTCTTCTAAGTTTCCCTGAAAATATTTCTCAATTAAATGAGCCAATACTTCGGTATCTGTTTGAGAAGCAAACTTGCATCCCTCCTTTTCCAATTCTTCTTTCAATTGCTGGTAGTTTTCAATGATGCCATTATGAACGACAAAAATGTTTTTTTTGCTTCCCCAATGCGGATGAGCATTTTTCTCGGTTATTTCTCCGTGAGTCCCCCAGCGGGTGTGGGCTATGCCTGTTTGCCCTTTTCCTTTTAACCCTAATAAAGAACTGTCAAAATCAGAAATCTTGCCGACTTTTTTAAAGGTAAAAACGCCTTCTCCGTCGGCGATAGAAAAACCAAAGGAGTCATATCCTCTATATTCCATTCTTCTTAGCCCGTTAACCAAGATGGGAATTGCATTTTTTTTACCGATATAGCCGATTATTCCACACATAAATGTTTATACTACTATATTTATTAATTTTCTGGGAACAAATATTATTTGCCTTATTTCTTTTCCCTCTAGCCATTTTTGCACTTTTTCTTGAGTTTTGGCAAGGTCTTCGGCCTCTTTTTTGGTAATTTCCGCGTTAACCATTATTTTATCACGAACTTTTCCGTTGATTTGGACAACAAGCTGAATTGTTTCTTCAAGAACCAGTTTAGGATTATATTTAAGCCATTTTTGGCTGTGAATTGAATCTTTAATTTTTATTTCTTGCTTTTGATTAATCTCCTGCCATAATTCTTCAGTTAAATGAGGAGCAAAAGGTGAAAGCAGTTGCAATAATACTTTGTAGGCGTTTTTTGGAATTTGATCCTGTTTATCCATTTCATTGGCTAAAATCATCAATTGAGAAATAGCAGTATTAAACTTAAAGTTTTGAATGTCTTCTGTTACTTTTTTAATTGTTTTATGAACCAGTCTATTAAGACTAGAATTTGAAGAATTATGAATCTTTGATTTGAACTTGTATATTTTATCTAAAAATCTTTTGACTCCAATCATTCCTTTGGTATCCCACGCAATCGCATCCGTGAAAGGACCCATAAATGTTTCATAAGTCCGCAAAGTATCGGCTCCGAAATCTTTTACAATATCGTCCGGATTAATCACATTGCCCTTTGATTTGGACATTTTCACTCCTCCGGCGGCCAAAATCAGTCCTTGATGGCGAAGTTTCAAGAACGGTTCCTGAAACCCAATAAATTTCAAGTCATATAGAACTTTGCAGAAAAATCTGGAATACAAAAGATGCATTACCGCGTGCTCTGCTCCTCCAATATATAAGTCTACTGGCAGCCATTTTTTCAAATTCTTCTTTGAAGCAAACTCTTTTTCATTTTGCGGATCCGCGTAGCGAAAATGATACC
The DNA here is from genome assembly GCA_023137175.1 of Candidatus Parcubacteria bacterium. Classification (GTDB taxonomy): domain Bacteria; phylum Patescibacteriota; class Minisyncoccia; order Minisyncoccales; family JAGLPU01; genus JAGLPU01. The sequence goes on from JAGLPU010000017.1 coordinate 18,323, forward strand.
ATGAGGAGCAAACAAAGGTGTCCATAGTATCTGTTTCTCTTTTGGCTCTGCCGCCGCATTTAGGACAAACTGCTTTAATAAATTTTTCTGACTTGGCCAAAGGAGAATCTCCTTTTCCTGTTGGTTTAAAATCCCGTATTTCAGGAAGTATGACAGGAAGTTCTTTTTCCGGAACCGGCTGCCAGCCGCACTGTTCGCAATAGACCATTGGTATTGGCGATCCCCAGTATCTCTGACGGGAAATTATCCAATCCCTTAGTTTATAGTAAACTGTATCTTTCGCTGTGTTTTCTTTAACAAGCTTTTCGGAAATTCTTTTCTTGGCCGTATCCGAATCCAGACCGTTAAACCGATCTGAATTTATTAAAATCCCTTTTCCTTCATACGCCTGCTGAAAACCGCCGCCTGTAACTGTTAAAGGAGCTTTTTCAGGCAATTTTGGTTTTCGATCGGATTTAATAACTTCAATTATTGGAAGATTATATTTTTTGGCAAACTCAAAGTCGCGCTGATCATGAGCCGGGACAGCCATAATCGCCCCCGTGCCATAAGAAGCTAAAACATAGTCAGCCACAAATATTGGGATTTCACGGTTGTTAACCGGATTAATTGCTTTGATTCCTTTTATTTCTACTCCTGTTTTTATCTTGGTTTCTGAAATCCTTTCTCTCTCACTTCTTTTTTTGGAATCTTTAATATACTTCTTAACTTGTCCTAAATTCAAAATTTGCGACTTAAGCTCAGTAATAATTTCATGCTCCGGAGCTATAACTAAATAAGTGCAGCCGAATAAAGTATCAGGCCTTGTGGTAAACACTTTAAGCTTGTTTTCTTTACCTAAAGAAAAGTTTATCTCTGTCCCCTCGCTCCGTCCTATCCAATTCCGTTGCATCGCCTTAGTAGTGTCCGGCCAATCTAAATTGTCTAAATCATTTAATAATGATTCGGCATAGTTGGTAATTTTAAACATCCATTGCTCCACTTTTTCCTGCTCCACTTCCGTGTCGCACCTCTCACATTTTCCTTCAACCACCTGTTCATTGGCCAAGATAGTTTTGCAGGAAGGACAAAAATTAGCAGGCACTTCTTTCCGATAAGCCAATCCGTTCTTGTATAACTGAAGAAACATCCATTGGGTCCATTTATAGTATTCGGGATCAGTGGTGTTTATTTCCCTAGACCAATCATAACTGAACCCCAAAGACTTTAATTGTTTAGTAAAGGTCTTAACATTTTTCTTAATGCTGATTCTAGGACGAACCTTGGTTTTAAGGGCATAGTTCTCCGCGGGCAAGCCAAAAGCATCCCAGCCCATGGGATGTAACACATTATGTCCTTTTCTTCTATAAAGATGAGAAGCTATATCAGTGGCAATATATCCACGAGGGTGGCCGACATGTAATCCGTCTCCGGAAGGGTAAGGAAACATATCAAGACAATAAAACTTTGGTTTGGACGAATTCTGCTTGGTTTTGAATATCTCCAATTTCTCCCAAGTTCTTTGCCATTTCTTTTCTATTTTCTCATGGTTATATGCCATAATGTGTTTATTTTATAGGAAATCTGGGGATTTGTCCAATAAAAAAGAGTTCTTTTCTGTTCTAAATTCTTTTCATGTACTGCCAAACAAGGTTCATTGATATAAATAAAAGTTTTCCACAGTTAAGCGTTGACAAGTTTTTAAGGATAAGATAGTATTTAAATATCATCATTAGATGATACACATTTTTCATAGTTCTTTACAGTTCACAACCAGCACATTTTTCATATTTATAGGTACTTCGGTACCTTTTTTCTTTTTTTAAATGGCTCACAGCCTTTTATTTGGTTAAATGTAAAAAAATAAGCTGGATAAATCCAGCTCAAAGGGCCAAGAGATCAAAGGTTTTTATCCAAGTGTTCTTTAATCACTTCTTTGATAACTTCTTCCGTTAGTAATGGAAAAGTTGTTGAGTAAAATTTTACTCTTTCATTAAATATTTCCAATACTTTTGCTTCTTTTTTGCTTTTTGAAGGAAGGGCACAATAAATAAGGTGCTGGATAATGTGATGACATACCTCCTTTTCAGATAAATCAAGCAGCTTTGCATATGTTTTCACTTCTTCCTTAAACACTTTTATTATACTTTCTCGGCCAAATTTCTTTAATATACCATCTGTTAAGCTCATATCAAACACCTCTGTTTTTTTGATCTCTTTTATATTTTTTGTTGCGAAAGATCTGTATATATTATACACTTCTGTTAAGATTTGTCAAGATTAAATTCCAAACAAACTACGAGCATTTTTACTGCTAACTTCAGCAATTTCATCAAAGCTCTCTCCCCTAACATTAGCTATCTTCTGAACAATGTGTTTTATAAACCCAGGCTCATTGCGGCCTTCTTCTTGAGGAGGCGTTAAATATGGACAGTCTGTTTCAATTAGAATCTTGTCCGCCGGCATTTTTTTTATAACCTCATCTAGCTCTAATTTAAAGATTATTCCGTTTAGCCCCAAATAGAACCCCAAGTCTAAAAACTGTTTAGCCTGCTCCCAGGTCCCGCTGAAACAATGGATAACACCTTTAGGAGTTTTAGCTTTCGCAACTTCAAATAAATCATCAAAAGCCATCCGGCAATGAATAATTACCGGAAGATTAAGCTCGTCTGCCAAATCCAATTGTTGAACAAATAAATCTTTCTGTCTTTTTTTAAATTCCGGCCGTTTGCTTTTGGCTTTCGGCTTATACCAATAATCAAGCCCTATCTCCCCTAAGGCCACTACCTTGGAGTTTTGCGCCAGCTCCTTATACTTTTCATAATCAAACTCCTTTTCAAAAAAATCATCTTCTTCTGGCTTTATCTTTACCAAACCGGTATCCAGGCTTATTGGATGCAAGCCAACAGCAGCATAAACTCCTTGGCTATATCGTGAAGCCAACTCCACTGCTTTTTTAGAAGTGACAAGGTTTGTTCCGATATTAATCATCCAAATATCTTCAGCTAAACAACGCCCAAGAAGCCGATGAGCGTCATCTTTAAAACTGTTAAAATTCAAATGCGAATGGGTATCAATTAACATAACCCTATTAGCTTTATAAACGGACAGTATTTTTTCAGTTGAGCTAAACTTTTAGTTATGTCCTTGCTCTCTATTTCCAGAAAGAAAAAATAATCCCAGGAATGAGCATGACTGGGAATAGAATGCAGCGCCGCCAAGTTTATTTTCTCCTCCGCAAAAATACTGAGAATATCCCGCAAAACTCCAGGCCGATTGTAAATAGAAACCAAAAGAATGGTATTCTCTGCCTTTAACCCTTTTACAGTTTTCTTGGCTGCTCTGGAAATAAGAAAAAATTTGGTGGAGTTGTCCTCTGCGCTTTCTATATTTTTAGCTAAGATATTTAGTTTAAAAAGTTTTGCTGTTTCTTTGGAAGCAATGAAAGCCGCTCCCTTCACCTCTTCTAATATCGGAGCTACGGTGCTGGAGCATGGCTCTTTAACTGTATTGGGTAAATTCTTTTCCAGCCAAGTACGGCATTGAGAAAAAGCCTGAGGATGAGACTGAACAGTTTCAATCGTCTTAATGCTCTTTTCTTTTGATAAAAGACAATGGCAAACCGGAATAGTAAAAGAACCCAAAGCGGAAACAGGAAAATCTATAAAGCAATGCATTGTTTCCGAAACTAACCCGGCGATAGTATTCTGAATGGGCACTAAGCCAAAATCAATTTCTCCATTATCAACAGCAGCAAAGATATCCTTGATAGTCAAAAAAGGAACTAGATTGTTTCCTTTAAACTTTTGCTGAGCCGCTACCCAGGAAAATGTTCCTTTGGGTCCTAAAAATCCTATCTTCTTTTCCATTTGTTTTTATGTTCTTGGCAAACTCTTTTAATAATTAACTCAAAAAGTTCTTTTACTAAAGAATGGCCAACTCCAAATTCTTCAGCCCATTTCTCTCTTTGAATAAAAACCTGCTCTTCTCTTTCTTTATCTTGAGCTTCAAGCTGATGCTTTTTCTTATACTCCCCGACTTTTTCGGTCAAAGCAAACCGCTCTCCTAAAACTCTAAGCAGTTTTTCATCTGTTTTATCAATTTCTTGGCGCAATTTTTTAAGCTCCATAAACAAAAGATAACCATTTTAAATACCTTTCATCCTCACCTCTCACGGCCTTGCCATAAACATCTTTAATTTGAGTGGTAATTTCTCCCGCTTTTCCTGATCCGACAATGGCGTCATCAATTGAACCGATCGGTTGAATTTCTGCGGCCGTGCCAGAAAAGAACGCTTCATCGGCTGATTTCACTTCTTCCACTGTCATTTCTTTTTTTTCTGTTTTTATTCCTAAATCACGAGCGATTTCTTCTACGCTGCTTCTAGTTATTCCAGGAAGAATTGAACCATGTTGAGGGGTAAATAATTTCTTGTTTTTGATTATAAAAATGTTTTCTCCCGGCCCCTCG
>JAGLPU010000018.1 GCA_023137175.1 Candidatus Parcubacteria bacterium
AGATACTTACAATTTAGATTATTATTGTTTTGGCGATTGCTATAGCCACCAACTATAGTTCCCAAAGGAATCCGAAAGGACTAAGCTAAAAAATAATCAATTAAGCGCTCCGCTATCGCGGAGAAGCTGGGTGGAACCGCGAGAAGCCTCGTCCCAGTGTATTATTCCTTTAATGCATTGAGACGAGGTTTTTTATTATTAACTTTAAAAAAATACTATGAACAACGAAATTATGCGACATTCGCTGTCCCATATTATGGCGGCGGCAGTAAAACAATTATGGCCGAATGTTAAATTCGCTATCGGTCCATCTATTGAAAACGGTTTTTACTATGACTTTGATTTTGGAGAGGATAAAGTCAGTCCGGAAGATCTGATAAAGATTGAAAATAAGATGAGAGAGCTTATTAAGCAAGATGTAAAGTTTGAAAAGTCTGAGACAAGCGTTGAACAAGCCTTAGAAAAGGAAAAAACACAGGAGTATAAGGCGGAATTAATAAAAGAGCTGGAAGAGAAAGGAGAGAAGAAAGTCAGTTATTATAAGCTGGGGGATTTTGAAGACCTTTGCAGAGGCCCTCATTTAGAATCAACCGGAGAAGTTGACCCGGATGTTTTCAAATTAACTAAACTGGCAGGAGCTTATTGGAGAGGAGATGAGAAAAACCAAATGCTGACAAGAATTTACGGAGTGGCTTTCAGCAATAAAAAGGAGTTGGATAATTATCTGCAAATGCTGGAAGAGGCTAAAGAGAGAGATCATCGCAAAATAGGCAAAGAACAGGAGTTATTCTTAATTGATCCAATGGTAGGCATTGGTTTGCCAATGTGGCAGCCTAAAGGAGCAATGCTTTGGCGTATCATGGAAGATTTTTGGTATAGAGAGCACTTGAAGGCTGGCTATGAACTAGTAAGAACACCGCACATCGGCAGCCGGAAATTATGGGAAACCTCAGGACATTGGGGCTTCTATAACGAAAGCATGTTTCCTCCTCTAGAAATCAGCCGCAGCTTGGAAGAAGTTGAACAGGGCAAGCAAGTCGAAGCTAAAGAGGAATATTTGTTAAAGCCCATGAATTGTCCCTTTCATGTAATGATCTATAAGTCAAAGATCAGAAGCTACCGTGAACTGCCTGTCAGATGGGCGGAATGCGCCACTGTTTACCGCTATGAAAAATCAGGAGAATTATTCGGTTTGACCAGAGTGCGGGGATTTACCCAGGACGACGCTCATATAATCTGCACCAAAGAGCAAGCGGAAAAAGAGTTGAGTAGAGTTCTTGATTTTATTATTTTCGTGTTTAAATCCTTTGGTTTCAATGATTACAAGGTATATCTTTCAACAAGAGACCCGGAGAGCGACAAATATGCCGGCACAGATGAAGGCTGGGAATTTACTGAAAAGGCGTTGGAAAAAATAGCCGAAGAAAAAAAATTGGATGTAGTAAGAGATATTGGCGGAGCTGTTTTTTACGGTCCCAAACTTGATTTTAAAATAAAGGATTGTTTGGGTCGGGAATGGCAATGTTCAACCCTGCAATATGACTTTAATCTACCGGAAAAGTTTGATATGACCTATATTGACAAGGAAGGTAATAAACAGCGGCCGTATATGCTGCATCGGGCTCTGTTTGGCTCTTTTGAAAGATTTATCGGAGTCTTGATAGAACATTATGCCGGAGCTTTTCCGGTTTGGCTTTCTCCTGTGCAGGTAAAGATTATTTCCGTGGGGGAAAAACACATTGAATATTGTCAAAAGTTGAAAGATGAGTTTAATCAGGAAGATATAAGGGTGGAAGTTGATGACAGCGATGAAACCGTAGGCAATAAAATAAGGAAAGCGGTGGCGGAAAAATCTCCTTACATTCTGGTAATCGGAGACAAAGAGATCTCTTCCGACAAATTAGCGGTGCGGGACAGAGGGCAGCGGGATACCAGAGAGATCAGCCAAGAAGAATTTATCCAGGAGATAAAAGACAAAGTTAAAAACAAAAAATAGAAGAAAAAAAACAGAGGCCCGGCCTCTGTTTTTTTTGACAGATTCTTTTTATTGTATTATAAATACGACAGCTCTTTGCAAAAGAGACTAAAAATATGGGTGAGAATAATGGAGAATTGGAAGAAAAGTGTTTCTGCTGGTTTGGCAATATTGTTTTTTGCTACTACTTTTGTCCTTCTTGGTATTCCAAATCAAGAAGCTCCGGATGAAATACAGATACAAATAGATAAAACTATTCAAACTAAAATAGCCGAAGATAACAAACTAACTATTTCAGAATCAAAACATTCTTGGAGCAAGGATATAGAAAACATTACAACCACCACAAGCCCGGAGGATTTTATTTTTCGGATCAAAAGAAATAACATAGAACATGTGTTCTATACCGTTGAAGAAGAAAATCCTCTAATAGAAAGATACTGGGGGATTGCGCCTAATGGGCAGGTTTTTGAATTTCAACAGGAGTATGCTCCGTCACCAACGTGGAATTATGTGTTGGAAGAATATAATGGAGACTGGGTTGTATTCCGGAAAAGCATCACTGTTTTTATTTTGCAAGTTTGGGTGATAATTATTATCTTCAGCTTCGGAATATACGGTGTAACATATGAAATTTTGAAAATCATAGAATACCTCGTTCTGTGTATAAAAAAAATAACAGGCCATCTTTAATGATGGCTTTTTTATTTTTTTGACAAATTTGTTGTTTTTGCTATAGTGGCGGCAGCTCTTTATAAAAGAGACTAAGCTAAAACATAGGTGATAGTGTGGGCAAAAAGGTGATTGAATTATTGAAGATTCTTGCTCGGGCAACTGAGGGAGATGTTATTCAATGGAGAAGAGGCGATAGAAAACAGATTTCCCCTAATTCTGTAGGAGCGGTAGAATGCTGGATTAAAATTGACGAATATACAGTTAAGACGATAATCGAACAGACCGTAATAGAAACTCCTTGTCTTCGCATAGAAGTAAAAAGAGAAAATGAAGATGTAGCGAATATAACAGGAGGGTCTTGTTGCGGCGGACAGTTTGAAAGCCAAACAATTTTGCCAATGGAGATAATGCTTGTTTTTGTAAGAGAAATAAGCAATTTAACCATATTCCGAAAAGACCTTGTGATTAGAAAACCGCGTGAGGAACGGCAAAAAACTTGGAAAGACCTAAAAGAGAAGTTAGATGAAATAATGGAGGAATAATCCATTGATTCTAGCTCTATGTTTGCCGCTTAATTTATTTAGGCGGCTTTTTTATTTATTAACTGCCTAGCAATGTTAGGCAGTTTTTATATTCAAAGTTCTAAAGATTTGACAAATTTTTCATTATATATTATCTATAAACATAGTTCCTTGGCGAAATGGAATAACCTGGGTGATTTATATGGATGTGGTTAAACCAATTTTATTTGCCGTCTAGCTTGACTAGACGGCTTTCTTTATTGACAATTATTGTTTTTTGTATTATAAATTATAATAGTTCTTTGTAAAAGAAACTAAAAAGATGGGTGATGACATGGATAAAAAAACAAAGGCGCATATTGATTTATTAGAAAAGTTTGTGGAGGCAACGAAAACAGGGATGATTAGATGGGTGCCAGCAAGCGGACAGAAAGATCTTTCTCCTTGCTATAAGAACTTTATAAAAGTTCAGGGTTATGAAACACTCCTTGGCAAATATGTCATTACAACGGAAGTAAACATAGATTGCGTTTCTCCTCCGGATATAGCCCCTCTTCTTTCTGTTAAGATAAAAAGAGAAGCAGATGGAGCGGAGCTTAATATAACCGCCAAAGATTCTAGCAGACTTATTAACTGCCAAAACGCGTGGAAAGGGTTTTCTTTGCTTATTTTCATATTACAAATTGATAATATGGTTAGGCAGGGAGGCATAGCTGAAACTTGCGTAAATGAACGAAGAGAAATTTGTAATGATCTAGAAGATATGTTGGACAAAGTAATAAAAGAATAGTCCACCATTTTAGCTCTATTTTGCCGCTTGCCTATTCAAGCGGCTTTTCTATTGACAATTATTGTTTTTTGTATTATAAACTATAATAGTTCTTTGTAAAAGAAACTAAAAAAAAGAGGGAGATATAAATGGATTTATTTGATGAATTGAAAGACGCGACAAGATTGGGAGAATTAAAATGGAGGCCAACTCAAGAAAAAGAGAAATTCTGCTATTATAATGGCAATCCGTTGGTAAAAATACAGGGGTACACTGCAGACTACAAAGCATATAGCATTAAAATCATAGTTAGGAAGGTTAGCCGTGGTTTGAAAAAAATACCTCTGATTGGTTTAAGCATTGAGAAATTAGGCAAAAAAATAACATTGGTTTCGCAGCTATACAAAAATTGCGAAGACCAATGTCTAGGGAAGCAAATAATAGTGGAAGAAGGAACAGTTCCTACTTTCGCGATAGAGATGCAAAACATAATCGAAAGAAGAGATTTTTTTGGATCCTTAGAAATAGAGCTTGAAAAAGCAATGCGAAATAAATCTTCCAAGTTCATAAACGACTAAAGACTTTTTTGTTGCTTAACTATGTTAAGCAGCTTTTTTATTTATTTTAATAAATACACAACATTGATTTTAGTATGGTTTTAGTGTAAAATTAAACTATATAAAGATAAAATATGACTATCCAACAATTTATAAAAAAAAGAAAATATCTTGTTTGGTATGTAAAAAATCCGGAAAAACTCGACAACGATGCAATTGTTGAGGCAGTTTTGAATTACGGCAACTGGGACGATGTGCAAAAAATGCTTAAAATTTTAGGCATTGAAAAAACAGCTGAAATCTTCCGAAAAAAATCCAAGCAGAAACGCTGCAATTATTTGCCCGACATAAAGAATTACTTTAATTTATATTTTAACAAATATGCAAAATAATAAATTAAAAACAACAGCATTGCATTCGGAAATATTGACGAAAGAACAAAAAGAGTTGTTGCCTTTGGTAAAGAAGTTTTATAAAAACTTTGGCTTGGTTGGCGGAACAGCAATTGCTTTGCATATTGGACATAGGGGATCAATTGACTTTGATCTTTTCTCTTTTGAAGAATTTAAAACTTTAAATATCAAAAGGCATATTGAAAATTTTGGAAAGATCGATCAAGTTATAGTTGATAAGCCTCATGAATTTACCTTTTTGTTAAACAAAGTAAAAATGACTTTTTTCCATTTTCCTTTTCAAATTGATTACGAAATTGATTTTGACAAAACCTTAAAAATACCTTCTTTGTTAACTCTTGCGGCGATGAAGGCATACGCCTTAGGAAGGCGCGCTAAATGGAAAGATTATGTTGATTTGTTTTTTATAATTAAAGATTTTCATTCTATCTCTGAAATCACAAAACAAGCCAATAATATATTCGGGAATGAATTCAATGAAAAGATTTTCAGAACACAACTTTCATATTTTCATGATGTTAATTATTCAGAAGAAGTTAGATATTCAAAAAGCTTCGAAGTGAGCGATAAAATAATAAAAAAAGGATTAACTAATTTCAGTCTAGATTTATAAAAATGAAGGAGGCCCGACCTCCTTCATTTGTTAGATTTTATTTACTTGAATAAATCCGTAGGGGCGTAAAAATTCAAGTAAAAACCTTGACTTTTTTTTAATCTTTGTTATAATCTCAAATAGTATAGCATTTGCTATGCTTTTAACTTTAATTAAGAGACAAAAAGAGACTATATTTGGGCGCCTCATCGGATTATTTTTCCTCCCTGATTTGGCGTCCGCATATAGTCTTTTTTTATTATACCAGTTTTAAATAAATTGCTAAACTCGGTTTAGTAATAGTTAATTATGTTGATTTTAGTATAGTTCTAATGTAGAATAAAGACATAATCTATTATTTTGATATTATAATTAATAATATATGAGTATTGATTTGGAGAAAAAGGTTTTTGAATGGATAAAGAGCAAGCCGGAAGATATTGATATTAATTCAGAATACTATTGCCAAACCAGAGATATTTTTACGGCAAGACTGCACTCAATGATATCTGCCCTGTTAAAGCAAAATATTTCTGAAGAATTAGTTTACAAATTGTCGGCGATTGCCGGTGAGATAGGAAATAATTCTTATGACCATAACCTTGGAAATTGGCCTGATGTTATGGGTGTGTTTTTTGCATATGATTTATGCGATAGCAAGGCCACTATTATTTTAGCTGATAGAGGATTGGGAATTCAAACTACTTTGAAGAAAGTTAAACCGCAAATAAAAGATGATAAAGAGGCTTTACATGTAGCTTTTACGGAAAGGATTTCAGGCAGAAGTCCAGAGAGCAGAGGAAACGGGCTTAAATATGTCAGGAAGAATATAAATGAGATGAATATGCGTTTGGAATTTTATAGTGGCAACGCAAAGGCAACTATCGATAAAGATTTTGAAATAAAACCAAATACTGATCGTCATAATGGCTGTATAGCTATTATAAAAACAAATATATGACAATAAAACTTGTAAAATTCGGGGAAGTTTTAATTTCTCGGCCGGCGGGCAGAGAAGCGCTTTTGGCCATGCAGGCGTATTTAATAAAGGATTTGAAAATTGATGAAGAAATCATAATAGATTTTTCCGATGTCAAGGTTCTTACTCCGTCTTGGGCAGATGAGGTCATTACTAAATTGGCTGAAAAATTCAAAAATATTAAGCTGATAAATACAGATAATCCTACTATAGAATCTACTCTTGAAACACTAAGAGAATATTCGGGATTAAAAATATAAAAGTAAGTTGTGCTTAGCCTAGCTAAGCACAATATAGGAAAGTGGCGGAGACCGGGTCTCCGCTATTTTTATTTTTTAACCGATATACTTGACAGTCTTTAAAGATTTTAATAAATTAAAAGAAAGAGGTATTATTTTATAGACTATATTTTTGTTTACCGATAGCCATCTCTTGACAAAGAATTTGAAAGGAATAAAATTAAAAAAACAATTGTTCAGTTTGGGGGAGCTGGATATTATATAGTGACCACACACCAATCAATTACATTTTTTGTCAGAAATATTTATACAGGCTTCAAAGAAGTTGCCGAACATCCTTGGCGTGAGAGATGTTTTTTATTTTTTAAAAGCGGAGTTTAAAGTTTAGACTTCGTTTTTTTGTTGAAAAAACGAAGCGTGGACTTTAGAAAACAGGACAAGGTTACTAATTAGATTTATATGATTATAAAAAAGATATTAATCAGTTTGTTAATCATCGCAGGGATAGCCTCAGTGGCTACCGGTATTACGATTGCTTACTTTAATGACGCCGAAACATCAACCGGCAACACTTTCACAGCCGGAAGCATTAATATTGCGGTAAACGGACAAGATCCTTGGCAAGGAGCCGGATATTTCACCATCAGCGACATGAAGCCTTGCGACACTCATTACAAGGAATTTTTTATCCAGAATGTCGGAGAAAACGAAGTTGATGTCTGGAAACGGTTTATTGTCACAGAAACCAGAGGCGGAGCGCATCCGGAAGCTGAATTATCAGAAGATCCTGATGATATTATAAATAATATTGATTCTGCCATAATCTACGACTTAGTGATTGACCAAGAGATCATTATTGCCGAAGAAGACAATGTAATGATCACTGACATCAACGATTATTGGATATATTTAGGAACAATACAGCCTGGAGCGGAAATGGAAGTGATTCAGAGCTATCATATGCAGGATGGAACCACTAACTGGGCTCAAGGAGATGAAATGGACTTTACTATTGAACTTTACGCCCAACAGACAAGAAATTGTCCTTCTGCTCCGGAAACAGAGCATCCAGCTTATGGAAAACCTGACGGAGCGTATGTGGAGATTGGCGATCCAGTCAGCGAAAGAGGCCATCTCAGCAGGGATGCTGATGATTGGAGCTATGTCGGAAGGCTTGATAAAGACGGAAACGGCTACTTAAATCAAGGAGTTTATGGAGGATATGATGGTGGAGACGCAAATTTCAGAGGGCTTATGGGGCCTCCAACAGGATGTAATTCAGGAGGAGCCAATACTCATGCAACTTTGGTAATGAGCGCTTGCGATGGCGAAGTGACGCAATTAACTCTAAGACACCTTGACGGTTCTCAGGATGACAGTTTTGACGCTTATGTAAAAGTAGGCGCTAATTGGGTGCTTATCGGACATTATGAAGAAGACGGAAACCCTTCAGAAACATGGATTACCAGCATATTTGATCTGCCAACAGCAATGACAGGTAAAATTGAATTTAAATTAGATGCGACAGACCATAACACCATTTGGTGTGACCAGGGCTGGGGCCAAGTAATGATAAACTGGGCCCAAATTGATTAAGATTTAAAGCTTTTTATTCTCCCTTAGCTGAAAGGCGAGAGGGGTTATAGGAAATTTTAAGGAGGAAAGGTCGGGAAAGTAAGAAAATATTAACTTAATTTAATTAAAACAAAATTATGAAGAAAATATTAATTAGCTTGGGAATTATTGCGGGATTAGCTGCTGTGGTCACAGGCATCACAATTGCTTACTTTAGCGACACAGAAAGTAACACAGGCAATCTTTTTGAGACAGGCACTATAGATATCCATATTGAAGGTGATAATTTCACTTGGACAGAATATGCTGTCTTAGATGACATGAAACCTTGTTATACTGATTACATTAATTTTACAATTTACAATGATGGTAGCGATCCAAATCCGGTTAATGTTTGGAAGCACATAAATGTTACTGCTGAGCTAGACGGCGTAACTTCTGAGCCTGAGTGTACAGAACAATATGGGATATGGACTGAAGGCACGCAAGGAAATCCCGGAACTTGTGAATGGAATAGTCACCAGAATAAAAATGATATTTCAACTATTATTGACTATGACATGATAGTTAGAGTATATACTCCAGGTGGCACTTTACTCTGGTGGCAGACTATTTATGACAAAGATGTTACTATAGCGCAAATTCATAGCAATCAAATATATTTAGGAATGATTCCAGTTGATGGCTATATGAAAGTAACTCAAAGTTACCATATGCAGGATCCTGATCATTCTACCAACTGGGCACAGGGTGATACTATGGCTTTTGACATTGAAGTTACCGGTATTCAGCTTCGCGGAGAAGCTTGGTTAGACTTTAAGCAGGCTAAAAAAGATGGAGAAGACTACTACAAAGTCAAAAATCCTGGTAATCCAGCCGGTACTTTAACCTATAAAGTGAAGAACCCGGAGTTTGACTATGAATTTACTGCTAGCGGACTTCAGCCTAACATAGAGTACGATTTGATTTACTATGCTGATCCATGGCCTGGAAATAACCCTGGAGCTTTACTGGGAGTAGATACAGCTAATGCAGCCGGTCAAATTACTATGGCAGATTCAGTTGAACTTAATTCAGACCTTCCCGCTGCAGGAGATGTTAATGCTCCGCACGGCGCTAAGATTTGGTTAGTCCCATCTAGTGATTATGACGAAACCAATCTTAAGATGGAAAAATGGAATCCTGACAATTACTTGATGGAAGTAGGCTTAATCTACTATTACGACACTGATTTCTAAGCATTGAAGCTTTTCAATCCCGCTTATTGTTAAATAGGCGGGAGGATAAAGGCTTTAAAAAGATTAAAAGAAGCCAATAAAAATTATAAAGGTCGAAAAAGTAAGAAAATATTAACTTAATTTAATTAAAACAAAATTATGAAAAAGATATTAATTAGTTTAGCAATTATTGCCGCTATCGCAGGCGTTGTTGTTACTGCTACAACTGCTTACTTTAGCGACACTGAAACTTCAACTGGAAACACTTTTACAGCCGGAAGTATTGACTTGAAGATTGACAGCGAGTGTTCTTACAACGGCTGGGAATGTGTACAAGGATATTGGAGTTACGAAGATTATCAAGGAGCTGGCTGGATAAGTACTGGCCTGCCTTGTGCTTGTAATTGGGACTTAAAAGATTTAGTAGAAGATGAAGGTTGCGTGAAAGGAGACAGATTCTTTGATTTTGAAGATATTAAACCGGGAGACTATGGTGAAAACACTATTAGTTTCCACGGAGCAAGCAATGACGCTTACTTATATGCAACTCTTATTGAGATAGAAGATGACGATGTTACTTGTGTTGACCCTGAAATTGATGCAGAAGAAGCAATGAGCTTGACTTGTGCCCCAGGGAATGACGGTGAATTAGATGAGGACATCTTTTTCTTCATCTGGAAAGATGACGGAGAGGATTGTGGCAAAGAAGCTGGTGATAACATTTATGACCCTCTTTGTGGTGATGAATTCCTAGCTGAAGGATACGGAGACGATGCTAGCGGACTTTTAAACCAACAGCTATATTTAGGAGAACTCCCGGCAGGTGACACTACTTATGTCGGCGTTGCTTTCTGTGTGGGTCAAGGTTTTGTAATGAATCCAAACACAGGCGAAATAACTTGTGATGGCTCAAGCGTTGGAAACGAAGCTCAAACTGATACCTTCGTAGTTGGTGTTGAGTTTGAATCAGTACAAAAGAGACATAACCCACAACCGTAGGTTTTGAATCTTTTTAGTTCTGCTCTTCTAAAGGGCGGAGCTATAAAGGGTTTAAAGCATTAAACTCTAATATGAGCATATTGAAAATAATTTATTATATATTTGTTGGATTGATCGCTATGATTGCCTTGTTGTTAGTAGCTTCCGCTTTTCCCATAACCGGAAATATAAAAGTATTGACTGTGCTTTCCGGCTCAATGGAGCCTGAAATCAAGACAGGAAGCATAGTGGTAATAAAACCGGTGGAGAATTATAAGATTGGGGACGTTATCACTTTCGGGAAAACAGTCAAAACCCCGACTACCCATAGAATTGAGAATATAGAGGTTATTGAAGGCAGAGTATTGTACACCACAAAAGGAGATGCCAATAATGCGCCGGACACCAGGACAGTGTCAGAAAAAGATATCATCGGAAAAGTATTGTTTACGGTCCCTTTTATCGGTTATGCCGTTGATGCCGTGAAAAAGCCTTTCGGGTTTATGCTTATTATCATCATTCCGGCAGTAGTCATTGTCTATGACGAACTAAGAAAGATCAGGAGAGAGATAATAAAAGCAAGAAACCAGAAAAAAGAAACAAGAAATATAGAGCAGAATAGCAGGATTCAGGAAAACTTTGAAGTAGACAGAAGGCAAGAAGCAAAACCAGCTTATAATTTTAAAAAAGAACAAAAAGAAGAAACAAAAGAGGAAATTAGAAATAATCAAGAAGAAATAGAGAAAATAAGAAAAGAATTATCAGAATTTAAAATAAAATGATTAGAAAAATAGCACTAAAATTTATCATATTATCCTTATTCATCGGAATTAGCTCTGCCGGTCTTTTAGCGGTGGGAAACACTGTTTCCTATTTCGGCGATACTGAAGATTCCGGAGACAATACTGCTATTGCTCTTACTTTGGATTTCTCACTTTTCTCTCAGGCTGACTTTATCCCAGAGGTGACTCCGGACCAAGCCGCTTCCAGAACGATAAATATCGTGCAGGACGGGCTCTTAGACTTTAAATATACAATAGCTGTCACAGAACCCGTTGGAGGCTTGTGCGACCATTTAACTTTAGATGACGGTTTAGGAACTGTTATGCCTTTGGTCAGCTATAACTCTGATGGAAATGAATTTCCCACTACGACAGATTGGGAATTCACTGCCGCTCTGACCAGCGATGATTCCGACTTGCAAGGTGAATCATGTTCGTTCAAGTTTGTTTATGAAGGAACTCAGCTTAACGATTGCTTGGGATTCAGTGATATTGAAGAAATAGAAAATACCATTACAGCCGGCGAATGGGGCGGCTCAGAACTGTTAATCAACAAAGTTTATTACGATGTTGATTCCGCTCACGGAATAGAGCCGGACAATGAATGGGTAGAACTGTATAATCTTGAAGACAGTTCCGTTAACTTACAAAATTGGGAGCTTTGCAACCGCAACGCTTGTGAAATCATTCTGGCTGATATTTCTATTCCTGCTTTCGGATATGCCGTAATATCGCGAAGCTCCGGCACTTGGGGCTATTGGAATATTCCTGATGAAGTGGTTAAGACTAGCCATTTGGGAGGAGATCTTATTGAATTGGATAATGACGCGGATATGTTAATGCTTAAGAATCCTAACGGAGGTATTGCTGACCAGATGAACTGGGGAACGTCTACTTCTACTTGGCCGAACTACAATGCCAATGTTTGGGATCCTGGAGTTGACGATGTTGACGAAGGCCACATATTAGGCAGATATCCAACAGGGACTGACACTGATACTGCAGCTGATTGGAGAGATTTCGGACTGCCGGAAGTGGTGATCACGAATTCTTTGGGCAGCATTTGGTACTGCGGAGGCGATTATCCTGTTCGTTGGGAAGCTAATAATCCTAACGGCGCTCCCGGAGAATTAACTGTTGATATTTACTATATTATAGACGACGGGTTGATAGGAGGAGTGATTGACACCAATGACACGGTTTATTTAGTAGACGAGAATTTGCCGTTTAACCTTTCCAGCAATAGCGGAATGTACATGTTCCATGTAACAGGCGATTATTGTTATTACGGTTATGTCTGGGTTAAACTGGTTGTCACTGGCCCTGAAAACCCAATGCTTAATAGTAGTCATATTGGCAGAAGAATTTTTGAACCGCCAATGCCGGAAGAAGGAGACTTGGGAATGTGCTGGATTGATGTCTTGGCTGCCATGGAAGCGGAAGTTGGTCCGGAATTTCCTGAAGACGAAGAACCGGTTGAAGAAGAACCAGTAGATGAGGATCCTTCAGAGGAAGAAAGTCCTGCTGAAGAGGAACCAGTGAACGAAGAAGAGGCTGATGATCAAGAGCCTATTGAACTTGAAGAAGAAAGTGACGAGGAAGAACCCATAGAACCGGAAGATGAACCAACTGAGGAAGATGAAGGAGAAGAAGAACAGGACGAAGAGCCTCCTGTTAATCAAGAAGAGAACCAAGAAGCTCCTAACGATGAAGAACCAACCGAAGAAGATTCTCCTACTGAAGAAGATCCGGTTACTGAAGAGGAATCTATCGAAGAACCAACTGAACAAGAGCCAGCCGGAGAAACTGAAGAAGAGCCGGTTATAGAAGAAGCAGAAGATGAAGAACAGGCTGACGAATCTACTGATGTGCCGGAAGATGATCAAGAAGCAACTAGCGATGAAGAACAGGACGAAGAGCCTTCTGCTGGAGAACAGCCTAATGAACCGGCATCAGACGAGGAAGAGGAAGATTCTTCTACTGACGAGGAACCGGTTACTGAAGAGGAGCCTACCGAAGAACCAATCAGTGAAGAAGAACCAGCCGGAGAGACTGAAGAAGAGCCGGTTATAGAAGAAGCAGAAGATGAAGAAGAAAATCTTCCTCCTGCTAATGAAGAAGAACCAGTTGATGAGGAGGAGGCTGATGAAGAAGAACCAACCGAAGAAGAACCAACTGAGGAAGAATCTGCTAATCAAAATGACAATAAAACAGAATAAACAATAAGGTTAATATAAAATAAAATGTTTAAGAATAATAAAACAATTTGGAAAGTTATCTTAACAGCTGTTGTTTTAACAGGAGGTTTATTGATGGGCAATGCTGTTTGCGCTCAGTCCGGCTTGGTCGTTGAATTTGAAAATGGACCAGATGACCCTTTATTTAAGGATGCCAATATTATGCCCGGATACAGTGTGGCTCGCTGGGTAAAAGTAACCAATGCCAGCGAAGATATTCAGCCAATTGCTGTTGAAGCAATTGAATTTTCTCCAAATTTTGGTTCTGATCCCGGAGCTGTGCCAAGCGATGACCTGTCTCGCGCTTTAATGATCGTCATTAGTGCTCAAGGAACCGATCTATACGGAGGGACTACCGGAGAAAAGACTTTATTCCAATTTTATGAAGACGGAGAAACCTATCTTTCAGCTGTGGATAACGGAGATACCGAAGAATATGTGTTTGAAATAACCTTTCCTTCCGAAAAAGAAAACGAATGGCAAGGAAAAACAACCGGTTTTGACATTTTAGTCGGCTTTATGGGAAAAGAAGGTGGACCTGTATGTAACTATGATGGCCAACAAAATAATGGTGAAACCGGAATAGATTGCGGCGGCGGCGGATGTCCCGCTTGTGGAGGCGGTGGCGGTGGCAACGGTGGAGGCGGTGGCGGAGGCCCAATACCTCCGGGACTGACGATTCAATATGAAGACACCACTTGTATTGGCTCAACAGATGCTATTATCCATTGGCTTACCAGTTATAAGTCAACAAGCAGAGTAATTTACGACACCGAATTCGGGCAGTTTGATATGAGTGAAACGACTAACTATGGCTATGCTTTTTCTACTGACGAAGAAGATAATACGCCGCCGATAAGTGAAAACGGAGTTACTTCTCATGTGGTAACGCTTACAGGGCTTACTCCAGGAACAACCTATTATTTCCGTTGTGTTTCCCACGCTTCACCGCCTACAATTGGCAAGTGGCACGAATTTACCACTTTAGCGTTAGGAGAAGGGGAGCCTTGTTGTGAATATCCTCCAGTAGAAGAACCTCCTACCGAAGAACCGCCAGCTGACGAACCAAACGATGAGATTGCATATACCGGACCAGCTGACACTACGACTGGAGGAATAACAGGCGGAACTGCTCCTGATGGAGAAGAACCTCCAGTAGAAGAAGGACCTAGTGAAGAAGAACCAACTGAAGCCGAACCAACTGAAGAAGATCCCGAAGCCAACTTTACAGCCGGTTTAGGAGGCATTTTCTCCGACTTATTCAAAGATTGGGGAGCAGGATTTCCTTGCCTTCCGTGGTGGCTGCTCTTGATATTGATTATTTATTCGTTGGTAAAAGGAAGAAAAGCATGGAAGCGGATTAATAGAGAAGCGGTTGAATCAATGAGAACTTATTGGAAGAGAGCGGCTATTACTTGGTTTGACTGGGGCTTCTTACTGATAGCTTTGCTTCTTATCTTTTATTTCTTCCTTCATATTTGTTTTACTCTTTGCATATTCCTTATCTTGGTGTTGATTACTTGGCTCATACAGCACTTATTATCCCGCGCTTACAAGAAGCGCAGAGCCAACCTATAATCAAAAATAAAACCCCCGCTCCCAAAGCGGGGGTTTCTATATGGTTGTTTTTAAATTAGAAGAATGATATTATTAAATCAGATTATAAAATAATATTTTATTATTATGGAAAAACTTTTTCATACGGACAAAAGATACTTTTTACCTTTTTTTATTTTATTAGCTATTTTTTCTTTAGCCGTCATTTTTAAAAATAACGAACTTTTCGTTTTTATCAACCAAACCATTGCCAGCTCTACTCTGGATTTTGTTTTTTCATATGTTTTAATTCCTTTGTTTCTGCTATTGGGCATTGTCCCTTTTTTTATGCTGTTTTTCAAAGGATATCGCCAATTAAGCGTATTTTGTTTGATTTCCGGTTTCCTTTGCAGCCAGATAGGAAGTTTAAGCAAGCTCTTATTCTCTTTGCCAAGGCCCGATGAATTTTTAGATGTTCGTTTAGTCGGGGACTGGCAGGTTAGCGCATTTACTTTCCCCTCCACCACAGTTATGCTTGCTTTCGGATTGGCTCTGCCTATTTTATTAGAAAAGCCCAAACTAAGCCCGCCATTTTTAATAATTGCTTCCTTGGTTGGTTTCGCGGTTATTTATTCCGGTTATCATTTCCCTTATGATGTTGCCGCGGGAATGCTTTTTGCCCTGTTCCTTGTTCTTTTGTTTAAACAGATTAAGAATTGGGCAGTCAAGAAATTTAATTATGTTTAGAACTTCTCTTCTTTCTTTTTTAGTTTTTTTGTTTTCTTCATGGATGGTAGCGGCCGTTAATACAAACGAATGGCTTCCTCCTGATTTTGTTCTTATTCCTGAAAATCCCAGAGTTCTTATTGGGCTCTTAGCGGTTTATGTGATATTGTTGGCAACCAGTTTTGTGATTTATCTTATTGAAAGAATGGTATTCAGTATAGGCACTAAGCTTCCGGCAGTTATGGTTCGTTGGACCTACAATATCTTATTCTTGGTTTTTTCTTTTGCCGCTGTAAAGTTTGTTTGGGTCAAGGTTTCCAATGCGCTTATTTTTTCAGGTTTTTACGAACCGTATGCGGCTCAGTTCTATTTTTCTTCCGGAATAAGCCCATTGCAGATAAACGGCATTTTACTTTTTACTTTTTTAATTTTATTACTAAATTCCTTCTTTTTTATAAGAAGGTATGTGCTTTAAACTATGTGGGATTATATAACTTTAGGAATATTGCAGGGACTTTTTGAATGGGTTCCTGTCTCCAGCGAAGGGATAGTGGCTTTAGCCAGCCAGTTTTTTGTTGACGGAGTTAATCCAATAGACACCGCCTTATTTCTGCATCTGGGCACGCTATTGGCGGTTTTAGTCTATTTCCGTAAAGACTGGGCAGAGATACTGACCTTGAAAAATGTTGACCTGTTTCGCTTTATAACCATTGCCACGATTATTTCTCTTTTAGTTGGATTGGCAATTTATCATTTGATCAGAGATATTGCCATTGGTCCTGGATTGTTGTTGATAATGGGAATAGGGCTGTTAATGACCGCTTATTTCCAAAAGCAAAAAAGAAGCCTGAATCTTAGCAAGGATTGGATGGCTATATTAGTGGGAATTTTACAGGGGATAGCGGTTATTCCCGGCGTTTCCCGTTCCGGCTCAACCATCTTCGGCTTATCTCTGGGAAGATTTACTCCTCAGGAGATACTAAAGATATCATATATGCTCTCAGCGCCGGCCGTATTGGCTTCCAGCGTCTATTTATTATTAAAAGATTCAGCAACAGTCATGGCTTCCTGGCCCGCTTTGATAACAGCTTTCGCTGTTGGTTTCTTAAGCCTGGATTTTTTGCTTAAACTCGCTAAGAAAATAAACTTCTCTGTTTTTGCCTTAACCTTTGGCCTGCTTTGTTTGGCCGGAGCGGCGCTAGGAATGATAATGCAATAAAAAAGCCAAAAAAGAGCGCCTCCGGAGAGACGCTATAGTTTTCGGGTAAAAATGAACTAATCTACTGGCATGATCGTAATGATCATATTCAAATACTACCATACTCTTAAAAATTTGTCAAGAGCTATCTGGAAAAAAGAAGCATATGGCATAATGTAATAAGCTATCACACTATGCCATATTGGGATGTTATTTAGCTCTTGCGTTTGGGATATAATCTTTTTAATATTTTATTTGATTTTTGTCAATGCTTTTTTAAAAAAAAAGAAAGGCACGGTAATTGATAACTTAAGTTATCCCGTGCCATTTTTCTTAAAGGGAGATAAATATAAAAGAACTATGAGTACAATTAAATATTATCTTATTCTAAAACATATGTCAACTGTGGATAATTTTGACAAGATAGATGTAATGTGTAGAATGGAATTAGTCCTTTCATAATTTAAAAGGGCAAGAAAACTGAGGGGTGAAAGAAATGACAGAAGAAAAAAGAGAACTGCCTGAGATGACAAAGGCTGCGATTGAAAGGATAAAGAGGTACCTTGCTGAAAATAAAGTAGGAGAGGCTTTGGCGCTCGCCAAACTCGATGGTGTAGGAAGATATACAGAAGTCGTTGAACCGATTATAAATCATTGTAAGACTAATGTGCTTCCTAAGTTTTTTATAGAAGCAATAGAACTCAGAGGAGGTCCTATTATCCAGGCTGAAATCGACGATATGGTGGATCGATGCATTAGAAATTGCAAGATTGATGGCGGAGTAAAAATTGCCAACCAAGGCGCTTCCAAAGAAGCGGTATCCATGTTGCAAAATGTCTGCCATAGAAATGGATCTGCAAGATTGCTAAAAGAGTTGAAGGGAGTGAATATAACCCCGGAACAAATTCGCACCCTATGAAAGCGGAAATCATTCTGCGAATATATATTATAACGGCCCTATAGCCGTTTTTTTATAAATTGCCCCAAAGAAGAAAAAGAGGTAGAATATAAATATCATGAATAAAGAGTCAGTTTCTATTTTAAGTATTTGGGTTAATATCTTTTTAAGCGTGGCTAAAGCTATAGCCGGCGCAATCATTAACAGCACAGCTTTAATAGCTGACGGAGTTCATTCCGCCACTGACTGCTTATCTTCTCTAGGCGTTTATTTCGGCATTAAAGCCGCCCAAAAGCCAATTGACAAAGAGCATCCCTATGGCCATTACGCGGCCGAAACAATCAGTGGAATGTTTGTCGTTTTTCTTTTGGCGCTCTCCGGACTTTGGATCGTTTTTGAAGGGATAGAGAGCATTTCAAACCAAGAAGCCGTCCACTTCAGCTTTTGGGGAATAATAGTGATTGTTTTTTCAGTGGTTGTTAATGAAGCAATGGCTCGTCTAAAGTTTAAATACGGCAAACAGGAAGAAAGCTTGGCTTTGATCGCTGATGCCGAACATTCCCGTTCTGACGCCATTTCTTCTGTCGGAGTATTGGCCGGCCTTTTATTGGTTGAGTATTTTCTTTTTGTTGACGGCCTAGTCGCTATCTTTATCGGTATGTATATTCTCAAGAAAAGCTATGGTTTGGGAAAGGAAGTGGTGGATAATTTATTAGGAGTTAGAGACGAGGAAGCAGAGAAATCTATTAAAGATTGTTGCCTAAAAAAGGATATCGTTATCTCTTCCGTTAAAACCCGTAAAATAGGAGCTGCTATTTTCGCGGAGATAGTTATAGAGCTGGATTCGGAATTAAAAGTAAACCAGGCCGAAGAAGTTTCCCAGGAATTGCAGCGTGATTTGATTTCGCGCATCAAGAATTTAAAATATGTAGTGATACAAATTAAATCTCACCAGCGCAAGCTGAGCTTGATCAAACAAAAATGGGGAAGAGGAATGAGATGGAAAGGTCCTTTTGTTTTTAGAAAAGACGGATACAGAACAGTTATTCCTTTTTATCAAGGAAAGTTTTATCCTGATTTTGGCAGTCCGGGATACTTAATGATAGATAAAAAAGATAATAAAATCACCAGTCAGGAAGTTAAAAACCCATATTTTGAATCCAGAGACGGCAGAGGCGTAAGGTTCGTCAGATTATTGATGCCGGACGAGATAATAGTTCAGAGGATAGGGCAAAGAGCCAGAGAGAAATTAAAAGAAATGGGCGTTAAAATAAGGATAATTTCCAATGAAGTGGAAGTAAAAGAAATACTTGATTCATTGACAAGCAGTCAAGAAGGTATAAAATAGGAATTACTAGAAAATGAAAGTCGATTAATAATTTTAAATTTCTATAATAATATGGCAGAAGTAGATAAAGAAAAATGCGTTGGCTGCGGCGCTTGCGTTCAAACCTGCCCGGAAGGAGCAGTGACAATAGGAGAAGACGGCAAAGCCAAAGTTGACCAAGAAAAATGCAAGAATTGCGGCAGATGCGTTGAAGTTTGCCCAATGCAGGCAATAACGAAAACGGAAGAAGAAGCAACTGAAGAAAACGAGTAAATCCAGTTTTTGAAAGAAATACCCCGTGCAAGGGTATTTTTTATATGTGGAAAACCAGAATTGACAGATAGGGGGTAGGGGTATAGAATTAATTTATATGGAAAAGGATTTAGTTAGAAGGCTTAATATAATTAAGGGCCAGGTGGACGGTCTGTCTAAGTTGGTGGATAAAGAATCATGCGACTGCCATGCCGTCCTGAATCAGTTCAAAGCAATAGATTCCGGCTTAAAAAAAGTGGTGGAATTATATATCAAAAAGAACATGGAATTCTGTTTACGCACGGTGCATTCCAAGGATAAAGAGGTTATTAATGATTTAATAGAAAAATTAATTAAAGAAAAATAGGAATATGAACAACAATTGGGTTAAAGAAATACAAGACAGGAGTCAGAGAATGCCGTTCTTAAGCGGCCGTTCCAATAAGAGCGGTAAAATTAACTGGGAAGACCTAGTCTTTATACCTGCTCAGTTAAAAAAGAAGGCAGTGGATTATTTTAAAGAAGAAATCAGTTCTGAAACAATAATCGGTAAAAAGAGCAAGCATCCGGTGAAATTAAAGGTGCCTATTATTTTTGGCGGAATGTCATTTGGAGCTCTTTCCAAAGAAGCGAAAATTGCTTTGGCTAAAGCTTCCAAGCTGGCCGGAACCATAGCGAATACGGGAGAAGGAGGAATGCTGCCGGAAGAAAGAGAGTCTGCAGAGAACTTAACTGTTCAGTATTCAACGGGCAGATTTGGCATTAGCGATGAAGTGTTAAAACAGGCTAATGTGATTGAAATAAAGATTGGGCAGGGGGCTAAGGCCGGACAAGGAGGAATGCTGGCAAAAGACAAAGTGACTGAAGAAATAGCCAAAGTAAGAAATGTTCCCATGGGCGAAGACATTCATTCTCCGGCTTATCATCATGACATTAATAATATTGAAGATTTAAAAGGAAAGGTTGATTGGTTAAGAGAGTTAAGCGATGGCAAACCAATAATTATCAAACTGGGAGCAGGAAATGTGATTGAAGACGTAAAATTAGCGGTTCACGCCGGTCCGGACATAATCGCGGTTGACGGAGTGGAAGGAGGAACAGGAGCCTCTCCGGAAGTAATGCTGGATGATGTGGGATTGCCGACTATGGCCGCTTTAATAATAGCCAGAAGAACTCTGGATGAATTAAATGCTCCACAAGAATTATGGATTGCCGGCGGGCTCTCGAAAGGAGCTGATTTTGCCAAAGCATTGGCTTTGGGAGCTGATGCGGTGTTTATTGCTTTTCCTTTACTAGTGGCCATGGGTTGCGTTTATTGCCGCCAATGTTATAAAGGAAAGTGCCCTAAGGGAATAGCTACTCAGGATCCGGATTTAAGAAAAAACTTGAATATGGACGGAGCAGTTCAGCAAGTTGCCAATTTTATCACCAATTGCAGCGAGGAAATTAAAATGGTTGCCGGAGCTGTGGGGCATAACAATGTTCATAATTTATCCAAAAGCGATCTAAGGTCTTTAAGCTTGGAAACAGCCAAGATAACTGGAGCTAAATTCGTTTCAGAATAAAATATGTTTGAAATAGATGAAACAAAATGTAATGGTTGCGGCATGTGTGTTAAGAATTGCCCTTATGAAGCGATAGAAATCAATGAGAAGAAGCGCGCAGAAATTGACCCGGACAAATGCAAAGACTGTGAGAGATGCCTTATCTATTGCCAAATGAAAGCCATTAAAAAGAAATAACTAAACATGGAAGTAGTAATTTTAAGCGACAAAAACTTTAAACAGGAAGTTATGGAAAGCAAGCTGCCGGTTTTGGTTGACATGTATTCCGAGTGGTGCCCTCCTTGTCAGCTCATGCTTCCGATTGTGGCTGAAATAGCGGAAAAATTCAGCGATAAGATCAAGGTGGGGAAGTTAAATGTGGAGGAAAATGAAGAAATACCCGCCCTATACAGAGTGGAAGCTGTTCCTGTTTTGTATATTTTTAAAGACGGCGAAATCATTCATAAAATGGTTGGAGCCGTTCCTATTGAAATTTTGGAAGAAAAAATAAAAGGATTAGATTCTAAAATCGTTGAGAAAAAAGCGGTAAATGATTTGATAGAAGAGTATAGGAAATACGCGGCTGACAACAACTTTGAATTAAATTCAAATAAAGATCTGGTTGAAAGCCTGGCTAAAGCGTTATTAACAAACGAAAAGAAATACGGCGAAAGATATTGTCCTTGCCGAAAGATCAGCGGCAATCGAGAAGAGGACAAAAAGAATATCTGCCCCTGCGCTTATCATCTTCAAGAGATTAAAGAAAAAGGTCATTGCTGCTGTAATTTATTTATAAAAAAACATGACTAAAAACATCAATTTTGGCGGCGGCACAGGTGCTTAAAAATTATGCGAAAACTTCTCATAATTCCAATTTTTTTATGTTTGATTTTCAGCAGCTTTAGCGCTGTTCTGGCCCAAGATATAAGGGTTGATTTTTTTTACAGCAATACTTGTCCTCATTGCGCTGATGAATCAGAGTTTTTAGAGGAGATGGAAGAAAAATATCCTCAAATTGAGGTAGCGAGAATGGGAGTTTGGGAGCAAGAGAATTTGGATCTTTTAGAAAAACTCTACAATCAGCATGAAGTTCCTCAGGAGGTGCGCGGTTTTGTGCCGGTTACTTTTATCAATGAATATTATTTTTTCGGGAATACGGAGAACCAAAACAAAGAAATAGAGAATAGCATTAGGACTGGCTTGGGGCTGCCTGCTTTGGAAACAGAAGAAGCCAATAATAAAATTAAAATTCCTTTTATCGGCGAAGTTGATATTGGCGGATTTTCTCCTTTGGCCTTAGCCGTTGTTTTGGGAGCTTTAGACGGTTTTAACGCCTGCGCAATGGTGGCTTTGGGCTTTTTGCTGGCAGTTTTAGTGGCTACGGGAATAAGAAAGAGAGTTTTTCTGATTGGTTCTGTTTTTATACTTGTTTCCGGCATGGTCTATTTTCTTTTTATTTCCGCTTGGCTTAACCTATTTTTGGTCTTAGAAAACATTAAGATCATTACTATTTTAGTCGGGTTTGCTGTCACGCTTTTTGCCGGTTTTCTGTTAAAAGATTATTTTAGCGGCGTGGTTTGCAAGCTTTGCCATGTAAAGCCGGGCAAGCAAGGTTTTTTCAGCCGGATAGAACAAAAGCTTTTTCTTAAGATGCAAAAACTGACTACCGCGGAAATGTCTTTGCCCATAACTTTGTTGGGAGTGGCAGTGGTGGCGGCCGGCATTAATATGGTGGAGCTTGTCTGCTCTTTCGGTTTTCCTTTGGTTTTTACTAAAATACTGACTTCCTGGGAGCTATCAACACTTTCCTATTATTCCTATCTCTTAGTCTACATCCTTTTCTATATGCTGGATGATTTTGTTATCTTTTTAATAGCGGTTTGGACTTTAAGAATAACCCAGGCATCAGAGAAATACCTAAAAGCAATCAAATTAATCTCCGGCATTTTGCTTTTGCTTTTAGGATTAATAATATTAATTAAGCCGGAACTTTTAATGTTTAAATAATATGATAACTAAAGACACAACTTTGGCGGAGATAGTTAAAGATCCGCAAAAAACAGAGATTCTAAGCAAGCATAATTTGCCTTGCTTAAGCTGTCCTTTCGCTAAAATGGAAATGGAGGAGCTTAAACTGGGAGCGGTTTGCCAAACCTACGGCATAGATATTGATAAGTTGCTGGAGGATTTGAATAAATAACTAATTTGTATTAAAATCTTTGACAAATTTGGAAAAGATAGTATATTTAGTTAATTCAATGAAAAGAGCAAAACTTGTTCTTTAAGAATTTAATAAAGGGGTGGTTTAATGAAAGAATGGAAGAAATATAGTTTTACGGTATTGAGCATTATATCCTTAGGACTATTATCTTATGTTATGTTTAGTTTTTGGTTTTCAATGCAGAATGAAGTAAAAATAGAACTGGATAATTCCGTAGAAACTGAGATTGCCAAAAATGGTTTGACTGTAACGAATGTGGGGAATCTACAAAAAGAAATTTTAGCGACAAGAAATTTTAGCGATGCTGAAAATATTGTTGTAATTCTAAATAAAGAAATTTTTCTTTTTCTGATTAAAGAAATGAACACAAAACAAACTTTTTATGCCTTTGAAGAGAAAAAGTTTCTTGATGAACCATTTTTGGTTAAAAAATATTGGGCGCTATTACCAAATGGAATTTTGGAGTTTGAGCAGACTTATGCTCCAGAGCACTCGCCTAATTATCGGTTGAAGGAATATAATGAAGAAAGAGCTATTTTTAAAAAAAATATAGTTGAAAGTTTTTTAAATATAGTAGTGATTGGTATTATGATCGCCGCTCTAGTTTCTTCTCTCGCAATATATGTAGCTTTATCTGTTCTAGAAAGAATAATAGATTTTCTGGCTTGGTTGAAATTATGTTTTTGGCCCAAAAAGGAATAATATAAGAAGCCATTGTTTAGCAATGGCTATTTTTTTTGACAAAATTTGATTGCGTGCTATGATTTAGCCATAAAGTTCTTTATAAAAGAAAAAGAGAAGTGCCGCTTCCATTTTGTACAAAAAGAGTTTTGTTTAAAATGGAGGTGGTATATATTGGCCTTTTTGACACAGGAGAAAAAAAGTGTTCTAAGAGTAAATTTTGTATAGACTCACGGGAAGAGTCTGGCGAAGATTCAGGTTGTCCTGGGAATCATGATGGAAAATGCCCTTTTGAAAAAGATAAATAAATTTAGTCTTCTAAGTTTATTAATCTCTCTTTTTCTTTTTTCTTTTTTTAAGTTCAGAAACGCCTTCTGGATTTAAAGAAGGAAAATTGTTCTTTGATAAAATAACTTAGATGGCTTAATTTGCTTATTAAGTATTGATAAGCGGATTAAGCCATCCTAAGAGGTGACTGAAGAGGTGATGTGAATGTATGAAATAAATGGAGTGAAGATTATCTTTGCCCAGCCATTCTCGCTGGATGCAGAAATGGCGCGAAAATGCATAGGACCAACAGTTGTTCTTGATGTCGGGTTTAATACCGGCCGCTTGCCGACAAATCTAGCCTTGGGCAGTTTAGAAGCAAAAAATGAGTTTGAAAAACAGTTTAATCAAAAGACAG
This sequence comes from Candidatus Parcubacteria bacterium, assembly GCA_023137175.1. Lineage (GTDB taxonomy): Bacteria > Patescibacteriota > Minisyncoccia > Minisyncoccales > JAGLPU01 > JAGLPU01. The sequence goes on from JAGLPU010000018.1 coordinate 24,578, forward strand.
GAGCTTTTATAGAAACTCTAGACGAAAGACTTGTAAAATGGGTTGACCATCATCCTCACGAACAATGGAAAAATTATGAGAATGATGAAAGATTTGTTTTGGCGGACCGTGATACGGCCCCGGCCTGTCTGATTCTTCTTACCGAAGAATTGGTCAAAGCCATCGGCAAAATAGGCACTATTGTCTGCCACGGCGATACGGATGGGATATTAATGACAGTAAAACTTCTTTTAAAGGGCAAATTACCCTATAAAGAAGCTGAGATTGACGCCATAGCCGCCGATACTCGCAAGGGGGTATTGTCGCAGAAAGGACAGCTTTTGGAAAAAGCCATTAAAGCCGATATTTCAAACAACTCTGTTCGTATGGCGGTTGTCAATTATTTGACAACAAAATCAACTGAAGCCAAAAACATCATTAAAAAGAAGGCGGAGCAATACGCAAAGATAAAAGAAAGAACATTAAAGCTTGCCGAAGCATATAAAGAGCGGCAAGGAATAATGTTTTTAGATTGCCCGAAAGAAGATATTGACCTAACACAGCTTCTTCTTATCGGACAGGAGAAATCGCCAATTGATGTTGCGATGGTAATTTGCGTACACCCAAAAACTGAGAGAAAAAGTCTGACAGTGGCTGGCAGCCGCAATTGGAATTTTGTTTCTCTATTAGGTCTTCCTGGAGGAATGCCAAACAGAGTGACAATTAGTATTGACCGCTTAGAAGAAGCGATCAATGCCATAAGCAACGCTCCAATGTCAAAAACATAGGAGCTATTATGAAAGAAGCAAAGTATCGCTTCTTTTTTTTTTTGTTTGACTTAGTTTTTTCGGTTTGGTATTATAAATCTAAGTTAAAATTTAAATAAAATAAACTATGTTTGAAAAATTAAAACAAATAAAAAAACTAAAAGACTTGCAAAGCTCTCTTTCTCAGGAAAAAGCGGAAGGAGAAAAGAACGGAATCAAGGTGGTTATTAACGGCAAAATGGAGATTGAGGAAATTCAGCTTAATCCTGAATTAAGCAGAGAAGAACAACAAAAATTTCTAAAAGAGTGCCTTAATGAAACCATGAAAAAAGTCCAGATGATTGCTGCGCAAAAAATGCAGCAAATGGGAGGTTTCTAAAAATATGACCTTTGAAGAATATCAAAAACTAGCAAGGAGAACAGCTATTTATCCCAACCAGGGCAATAATTTTATATACCCCACTTTGGGTCTGGTTGGCGAAGCCGGAGAAGTTGCGGAAAAAGTGAAAAAAGTTTTGCGCGACGATCAAGGAATTGTCAGCGAAGAAAAAAAGCAAGAAATAACTAAAGAAATGGGTGATGTTTTATGGTATCTTTCCCAGCTCTCAGCCGAGCTGGGCTTATCTTTAGACGAAGTGGCTTCTTTAAACATTGAAAAATTAAAAAACCGGCAAGAAAGAGGAAAGCTTGCCGGCAGCGGAGATAACAGATAATTGATCAGTTTCTCTTTCAAAACATACATCTA